>CALEYY010000145.1 GCA_937928295.1 uncultured Moraxellaceae bacterium | reverse complement strand
CGAGCGGCCATCGCGGGTGAAAGTGCGTCGCAGCGTGCAGTCTTCGCCTTCATCCAGCTCGCGGGCCTGCAGCCAGGCCAGCGCCTCGGGCAAGTGGCCGACTATAAACAGTGCGCTGACATCGGCGCGCTCGGCCCCCGCCCGTACCACGCCGCCATCGGCACGATCGCCCAAACACAGGCCCAGCGCGTCCATGAGGATGGATTTGCCGGCGCCGGTTTCGCCGGTGATCACGGAAAATCCCGTGGAAAACTCCAGTTCCAGGTTCTCCACGATGGCAAATTGACTGATTTTGAGCAGGCTCAGCATGACGGCATTCCGCAAAAGACTGGCCGTAATCATAGGTCAGGCCCGTGCGCTTCGCGATGTCTCGCCCAGGAGTTTTTTGCAGATGCAGATTCAGCCCTTGAAATTCTGCCGGGCAATCTCCACTTGAGGGGCATGGCTTTAATGCTCATCGACAAAAGCGCGCCGTAAGCGCATGAGGAGAGGAAAATGACGGATGCAAACCACGAGCACGATGCTCAGCCAACCCCGGAAGAGCTTGTCAGCGCCGAGCTGACCCCTGAAACGGTGAATGATATCGATCTGGCCGCACGCGTCGCCGAGCTGGAAGCGCAGCTGCGCGATCAGCAGCTGCGTGCCCAAGCTGAAGTGCAGAACATTCAGCGTCGTGCCGAGCGTGATGTCACCAATGCCCACAAGTTCGCGCTGGAGAAGTTCGCTGGCAGCCTGCTGGAAGTCGTTGACAACCTCGAGCGTGCGCTCGGTTCCGTGCCATCCGAAGAGCCGGCGGTGAAGGCCTTGCAGGAAGGCGTGAGCCTGACGCACAAGCTGTTCAGCGACACGCTCAAACGATTCGCCGTGGAATCGGTGGATCCGCTCGGTGCGCCGTTCGACCCCGAGCAGCATCAGGCCGTGTCCATGCAGCCATCGACCACGGCCGAACCGAACACGGTCACTGCCGTGTTCCAGAAGGGCTACACGCTGTCCGGCCGCCTGTTGCGCCCGGCCATGGTGGTCGTGGCCACAGCGGGTTAAGCATTCGTTTGGGGTGATGCCCTTGAAAAGGACGCATCGCCCCTCATATTTAAAAGCAAGCGGTTAAATAACCAGCGCAAATTTCAGGAGAGCATCATGGGCAGAATCATCGGTATCGACCTCGGCACTACCAACAGCTGCGTCGCCATTCTCGAAGGCGACAAGGTCAAGGTCATCGAAAACTCGGAAGGCGCGCGCACCACGCCGTCCATCGTCGCCTACACCGACAACGAAGTGCTGGTCGGCGCCGGCGCCAAGCGTCAGGCCGTGACCAATCCGAAGAACACGCTGTTCGCCGTGAAGCGCCTGATCGGCCGCAAGTTCAAAGACGATGTGGTTCAGAAAGACATCAAGATGGTGCCGTACAGCATCGTTGCCGCCGACAATGGCGATGCCTGGGTGGATGTGAAGGGTGACCGCAAGGCGCCGCCGCAGATCTCCGCCGAAGTGCTGAAGAAGATGAAGAAGACCGCTGAGGACTACCTCGGCGAGCCAGTCACCGAAGCCGTCATCACGGTGCCGGCCTACTTCAACGACAGCCAGCGCCAGGCCACCAAGGATGCCGGTCGCATCGCCGGTCTGGATGTGAAGCGCATCATCAACGAGCCGACTGCTGCTGCGCTCGCGTTCGGCATGGACAAGAAGGAAGGCGACCGCAAGATTGCCGTCTATGACCTCGGCGGCGGCACCTTCGACGTGTCCATCATCGAAATCGCCGAAGTTGATGGCGAGCACCAGTTCGAAGTGCTGTCCACCAATGGCGACACCTTCCTCGGCGGCGAAGACTTCGACCTGCGCTTGATCGACTATCTCTCCGATGAGTTCAAGAAAGACACCGGCATCGACCTGCACAACGATCCGCTGGCGCTGCAGCGTCTTAAGGAAGCTGCTGAGAAGGCCAAGATCGAGCTGTCGTCGTCGACCCAGACCGAAGTCAATCTGCCCTACATCACGGCCGATGCCACGGGTCCGAAGCATCTCACCGTCAAGGTCACCCGCGCCAAGCTGGAAGCACTGGTCGAAGATCTGGTTGCGCGCACCATCGAGCCTTGCCGTGTGGCACTGAACGATGCCGGCCTGAAGATCGGCGACATCGGCGACATCATCATGGTTGGCGGCCAGACCCGCATGCCGCTGGTGCTGGAGCGAGTGAAGGCGTTCTTCGGCCAGGAGCCGCGTCGTGATGTGAACCCGGACGAAGCCGTGGCCATCGGTGCTGCGTTCCAGGGCGCGGTGCTCTCCGGTGATGTCAAGGATGTGCTGCTGCTTGATGTCAGCCCGCTGTCGCTGGGCATCGAAACCATGGGCGGCGTGATGACCGTGCTCATCGAAAAGAACACCACCATTCCGACCAAGAAGCAGCAGGTGTTCTCCACCGCTGACGACAATCAGGCGGCGGTGACCATTCATGTGCTGCAAGGCGAGCGCAAGCAGGCCGCGCAGAACAAGTCGCTGGGTCGTTTCGACCTCGCCGACATTCCGCCGGCGCCGCGCGGCATGCCGCAGATCGAAGTCACTTTCGACATCGACGCCAACGGCATCCTCAATGTCGGTGCCAAAGACAAGGCCACCGGCAAGGCGCAGAGCATCATCATCAAGGCCAACTCCGGCCTCACCGATGCCGAGATCGAGCAGATGGTGCGTGACGCCGAAGCCAATGCCGAAGAAGACAAGAAGTTCTCCGAGCTGGTCGATGCCCGCAACCAGGCCGATCAGCTGGTGCATGCCACCAAGAAGACGCTGACCGATCTCGGCGACAAGGCCACGGCTGAAGAGAAAGCTGCTGTCGAAGCCGAAATCGTCAAGGTCGAAGAGGCCATCAAGGCCAACGACAAGGATCTGATCGACGCTGCCGTGGAAGCACTCAGCAACGCCTCTATGCCGCTGATGCAGAAGCTCTACGCCGACCAGGCTCAGGCCGGTGGTGCCGACGGCGCGCAGTTCACTGACGCTGCTGCCGGTGCCGGTGGTCAGGCCAAGCAGGACGACGGTGCCGTGGATGCCGAGTTCGAAGAAGTGAAAGACGACAAGAAGTAAGTCTTTCAGCGACTTCACGATGCAGACGCGGGGGCTTCCCCGCGTTTGCGCATCCGATCATTGTAAATGTGCAATGACTGAAAACCAGCTGAAACGGGCGCGCTGCCCCAGGGGTCAACATGGCCAAGCGTGATTTTTACGAAGTCCTCGGTGTCGCCAAGAATGCCACCGATGACGAAATGAAGAAGGCGTATCGCCGCCTTGCAATGAAGTATCACCCGGATCGCAACCCGGACAACAAAGACGCCGAAGAGAAGTTCAAGGAGGCCAACGAGGCCTACGAGACGCTCACCAACGCCGACAAGCGTGCGGCTTACGACCGTTACGGCCATGCCGGCGTCGATCCCAGCATGGGGGGCGGCGGTGGGGCTGGCGGGGCTGGCTTCGGCGATATCTTCGGCGATGTCTTCGGCGATATTTTCGGTGGCGGTGGTCGTGGCGGCCAGCAGCGCAGCAATCGCGGCGCCGACCTCGGCTACACCATGGAGCTGGATCTCGAAGAGGCCGTGCGCGGCACCAAGGCGCAGATTCGCGTGCCGACCCAGGTCGAATGCGAACCTTGCGATGGCTCCGGCGCGAAGAAGGGCACCAGTGCCACGCCATGCCGCACCTGCAACGGCAGCGGTCAGGTTCGCGTGCAGCAGGGCTTCTTTGTCATGAGCCAGACTTGCCCGACTTGTCATGGTCGCGGCAAGGTCATCCCCAGCCCTTGCTCCAGCTGTCACGGCGAAGGTCGCGTGCGCAAGCAGAAGACGCTGGAAGTGAAAATTCCGGCCGGCGTCGATACCGGCGACCGCATTCGTCTCACCGGCGAAGGCGAGGCGGGCGCTCACGGCGGTCCGGCTGGCGACCTGTATGTGCAGGTGTCGGTGCGCGATCACCGCATCTTCAAGCGCGACGGTGCCGATCTCTATTGCGAAGTGCCCATCGACTTCACCGCCGCCGCCCTCGGTGGCGAAATCGAAGTGCCCACGCTCGACGGCCGCGTCAAGCTGCGCATCCCCGATGGCACCCAGACTGGCAAGCTGTTCCGCCTCAAGGGCAAGGGCGTGAAGCCGATTCGCTCGCATGCGCCGGGTGATATGCTCTGCCGCATCGTCATCGAAACGCCGGTGCACCTGACCGCCAAGCAGAAAGACCTGCTCAAGGATTTCCAGGCATCGCTCGATGGCGAAGACCGCAAGCAATCGCCGAACAAGGACTCTTTCCTCAGCGGCGTGCGCAAATTCTTTGACGAGATGACGAAATGACGCGAATCGCTGTCTGTGGCGCCGGTGGGCGCATGGGTCGTGCCTTGATCGCTGCCGTGCATGCCGCTGATGGCGCGACGCTGACCGCCGCTGTCGAGCGTGCCGAGTCGTCGCTGATTGGTGCCGATGCCGGCGAGCTGGCCGGCATCGGTCGCCTCGGCGTGACGCTGGCGGGCAGCCTGGCGGAGGTCATCGACCAGTTTGATGTGGTTATCGACTTCACCGCGCCGGCCGCCACCGTGGCGCATCTGGCGCTGTGCCGGGCTCACGGCAAGGCCATCGTCATCGGCACCACCGGCCTCAATGACGAGCAGAAGCAGCAGGTCAGCGCGGCTGCCGGCCAGGTGCCGGTGGTCTACTCCGGCAACTATTCCGTGGGCGTCAATGTCAGCCTCAAGCTGCTCGAAATGGCCGCCAGAACCTTTGGCGACACGGTAGACATCGATGTGCTCGAAGCCCATCACCGCCACAAGGTCGATGCTCCGTCCGGCACGGCGCTGATGATGGGCGAGGCCGTTGCCGGCGCGCTCGGCCGTGATCTCAAGGATGTCGCCGTCTATGCCCGCGAAGGTCATACCGGCCCGCGCGATCGTCAGCAGATCGGCTTCCAGACACTGCGTGGTGGCGATACCGTGGGCGATCACACCGTGTTCTTCTTCGGTGAAGGCGAGCGCGTGGAAATTCGTCATGTCGCCACCAATCGCGCCAACTTCGCCGTCGGTGCCGTGCGTGCCGCGCTGTGGGCCGCGGCAAAAGCGCCGGCGCTGTATGACATGCGCGATGTGCTGAACCTGAAGTGAAGCATTCGCCGCACCTGCGCCTGCCGCGCTGGCAGCGATTCACGCTCTACGCGCTCTTTGCGGTGATGTGGCTGAGTGGCTGTCTCTGGTGGTGGGCGGGTGCCTTCTGGCAGCAGCAGGGTCTGTTCGGTCCGGAAGTCAGTCCCTGGCAGGCGCGTGCCTTGCTCTGGCATGGCGTGCTGGCAACGCCCGTGCTGATCTGGATAGGCTCATTGCTGGTCGTCCACTGGGTGCGAGGCTGGCGTAGCCGGCTCGGGCGCGTGCCCGGGCTGGTCATGCTGTCGCTGATGCTGATGCTGGTCGGGACCGGCACCATCTTGTGGTATGCCGCCGATGCTGCGTTGCGCAGCAATGCCAGCAATATGCATCTGATCTTGGGCGCGGCCCTGCCAGTCTTGCTGGCAGGGCACATCGCCTGGGCGCGGCGTCAGCTCAGAAGCTGAAACCGACGCCGAGATTGAAGCCGTCGCCCTGATTGTCGGCCGCGTTGCTGCTCTGAGCATCAGCCTTCAACACCACATGCGGGTCAATCCAGTAGTTCAGGCCCAGGTTGGTCTGTGCCGAGTCCTTGCTGCCGGCCGCGTTGTAGGCGGTATTCCAGCGGTTGTAGCGGGCAAAGAAGCCGAGCTTTTCATTCAGGCGATAGGCCGGCTCCAGGTAGTAGCCCTGCAGCACATCCGTGCCATTGGTCTTGGCGGTGGCATTGTCGATATCCCAGCGTGCGGCCAGCGCGCGCAGCTCGAACGGGCCGTTGCGCCAATCCGCATGCAGCTCGCTCAGTACTGCGGACGCTTTGCCGCCGAGCAGTGCCGCGCCTGTCTGTGTGATATCGGATTGATATTGCACGGTGCCGGCCAGTTCCAGACCATTGATGCCGGTGTAACGCAGACGAGTCGTGTAAGCGCCGGCATCCGTGCTGGAGCGACCGAACTCCTGACGGAATTCGCGCAAGCCATCTGCCGTGCCGAGGGCGTTGATGTCACCGCTCAAGCCGTTGCTGGCGGCCAGATCCAGGCTCAGGTCGGGGGTAAGTTGTGTCGATGCCAGCACACCTTTTTCCCACCAGGTGGATGGAATGATCTGTGTTTCCACCGGATTGCGCTCAACGCCATAGAAGGCATCTGGCTCATGGCGCTCATTGAGGATGCCGACCGGCACCAGCCATTGGCCGATTTTCAGGCCCAGATTCGGGCGCGCCTTCCAGTCGATATAGAACTGTTCGACTTCGGTTTCGATTTCGGTGCTGTCGGAAGAGCCCTCGAATTCGAATTCGGAGTTGAAGCTGACGGTGTCGCTGAACTGATGACCCAGGTAGATGACCGCGCGATGCAAATGCAGGTTGCCGTTGCTTTCACGGCCGGAGCCCGCGCCATCATCCGTGCCGTTGTTGTAGTGCACTTCGCCATAGCCGCCGACCTGGGTCTTGGCGACGCTGGCTGCGCCTGCCGAGCTGCCGAATGGGGCATCGGCTGCCGGGGCGATGGCGGCCAGTGCCTGTGTGCGTGCCGCCGTTTCAGCGCTCAGGGCTTCAGCCTGCTGCTTCTGCTGACTGTCGAGTGCGGCAGAAAGCTTTTCCAGCAAGACTTGTTGCTGGGCTATCTGCTCGCGTTGCTTGGCCAGCTCCAGTTTGAGCTGATCCAGCTCGCTGCCGGCGTGTGCTGAAAGTGGCAGGGCGATGGCGCAAGCCAAGGCGGTACGCTTCCACAGGGAGGCATGTTGCATATTTATCTCCAGATTACGGGGCGGTGTAGCCATCGGTTAATGTTTTGAGGAACGCCACAATGGCATCGATTTCGTCAGCATTGAGCTTGAGGTTGCCCAGCTCGGTCTTGTTCACAGTTTCGGGATAGTCCGTTGCGCCCATGGCTGCCCAGCGGGGATCGATGTCGCGACTGTTATAGAATTCGACTGCTGTTTTCAGGTCAGCAAAAACACCGTTATGCATGTAGGGCGCCGTGACGTCGACATTGCGCAGAGTCGGGACGCGGAACTTGCCTTTGAGTGTGGCGTCGGCCTTGACCTTGGGGGTGGCAAACAGGCCGGGATCGATGGCATCGCCAGTCACGCTCGGCAAGCCGATGTTGTCGTAGGTGAAATCCGTAAACAGCGGCTGCTTGGCTGGGTTATCGCGATTGATGACATGGCAGGCCGCACAGTTGCCCTTGTCGGCTCGCACGAAGGCCGCCAGACCCTGAGTCTCCAGTGTCGACAAGCTGGCACGCCCCTGAAGATAGGCATCATACTTCGAGCTGAAGGGCTGGAACTCTGCTGTGCGTTGCAGCGCGCTCAGGGCGCGGCCCAGGCGTGCAAAGGTAGTATCAATAGCTGCTTGTGTGGGTGTTTCGGCGCAAGCGTCGCTGAGGCTGTCACTGCCGTAGACGGCGGTGAATTCGGCTTTGCTGGGGCTGGTGCTGGCGCAAATCTTGGCGATCACGTCTGCTTTCGTGATGTTGCCCATTTCACG
>CALEYY010000144.1 GCA_937928295.1 uncultured Moraxellaceae bacterium | reverse complement strand
TGTCATTCACGCCTGGTGGGTGCCTGCAGTCGCGGTCAAGCGCGATGCCGTGCCGGGCTTCGTGAATGAAGTCTGGGCCAATGTGCCGGTCGGCAAAGAGGGTGTGTTCCGGGGTCGTTGTGCTGAGCTTTGCGGCAAGGATCATGCGTTCATGCCTATCGTGGTCGAGGCGAAATCGAAAGCCGACTTCAAGGTCTGGCTGGCAGCCGCCAAGACACGCGCTGCGGCGGATGCCAAGGCAGCGGCATCGTCTGTGGATTACAAGTTTCCTTCCCTTGCTGCTGGTGTGAAAGAGGGTGAGCAGGTCTATGTAGCGCGTTGCGCAGCTTGCCATCAGGTCAATGGTGAAGGTTTGCCACCGATGTTCCCGGCGCTCAAAGGCAGCAAGATTGCCAACGACAAGGCTCACCTGAAAGACCACATCCACATCATCCTGGAAGGCAAGAATGCGATGCCATCCTGGAAAGCGATTTTGACGGCGCGTGAAATGGCGGCTGTTACCACTTATGAACGCAATGCCTGGGGTAACACCACAGGGGATCTCGTCCAGCCTTCGGAGTTTGCTAAATGAGCGCAGAAGCTATGTCACACACCACGGCCGCACATGGCCATGATGATCATGGGCATCACGCGCCATTGAAGCCGTTCCTGCTGCGCATGTTCACCACCACCAACCACAAGGACATCGGCACGATGTACCTCGTGTTTGCGTTGATCATGCTGCTCTGTGGTGGCTCGGCAGCCATGGTGATTCGCGCCGAACTGATGTATCCCGGCATGCAGCTGGTGCAGCCGGACTTCTTCAACCAGATGACCACCGTGCATGGCCTGCTCATGGTCTTCGGTGCCATCATGCCGGCCTTCACCGGCTTCGCGAACTGGATGGTGCCGATGATGATCGGCGCGCCAGACATGGCTTTGCCGCGCCTGAACAACTTCTCGTTCTGGCTGCTGCCGTTCGCCTTCACCATCCTGCTTGGCTCGGTGGCGATGTCGGTCATGGGCATGGGTGCTGCGCCGAACTTCGGCTGGACATTCTATGCGCCGCTGTCGACCACCTACGGTCCGGCCAGCACTGACTTCTTCATCTTCTCGGTCCACCTGATGGGTATTTCCTCCATCCTTGGTGCCATCAATGTTGTCGTCACCATCTTCAATCTGCGTGCCCCCGGCATGACGCTGATGAAGATGCCGCTGTTCGTCTGGACCTGGCTGATCACGGCCTTCCTGCTGATCGCGGTGATGCCGGTGCTGGCGGGGGTGGTCACGATGATGCTCACTGATCGTCACTTCGGCACCAGCTTCTTCAATGCCGCCGGTGGTGGTGACCCGGTGATGTTCCAGCACATCTTCTGGTTCTTCGGGCACCCCGAGGTCTACATCATGATCCTGCCGTCGTTCGGGATCGTATCGGCCATCATTCCGGTGTTCGCGCGCAAGCCGCTGTTCGGCTATGCCTCCATGGTCTATGCCACGGCCTCGATCGCGCTGCTGTCGTTCGTGGTCTGGGCGCATCACATGTTCACCACCGGCCTGCCGCTGGCCGGCTCGCTGTTCTACATGTACATGACCATGCTGATCTCGGTGCCGACCGGCGTGAAGGTGTTCAACTGGGTCGCCACCATGTGGCGCGGCTCGATGACCTTTGAAGTGCCCATGCTGTTTGCCATCGCCTTCGTAGTCTTGTTCAGCATCGGCGGCTTCTCCGGCTTGATGCTGGCCATCACGCCGGCTGACTATCAATACCAAGACACCTACTTCGTGGTCGCGCATTTCCACTATGTGCTGGTCACCGGTTCGCTGTTTGCGATTTTCGCTGGCGCCTACTACTGGCTGCCGAAATGGTCTGGCCACATGTTCAACACCACGCTGGCCAAGCTGCACTTCTGGAGCTCGCTGCTGTCGGTGAACCTGCTGTTCTTCCCGATGCACTTCGTTGGTCTTGCCGGCATGCCGCGTCGCTATGCTGACTACTCTGCGCAGTTCGCCGACCTGAACTTCTGGATCTCCATCGGCGGTTTCTGGTTCGGTGCCAGCCAGCTCTTGTTCCTGGCGGTGCTGTTCACCATCAAGCGCCAGCCCAAGGCTACTGAGAATCCCTGGGAAGCCGTGGATGGTCTGGAGTGGACGCTGCCGAGCCCGGCGCCGTATCACAGCTTCACTCAGCCACCTGTGATCAAGTAACGAGAACGCCATGAGCCCATCGCCACAGAAAAAGCAGCTGAGCTGGCTGGCGGTGGGTGTGGTCGGCATGTTTGCCTTTGCCGTGTTTGCCATGCCGCCGATTTATAAGGCCTTCTGCGAGCTGACCGGCCTCAATGGCAAGCCGTTGCTGGCCAATGCGGCAACCAAGCCCGCCGAGGTGCTGGATCGCACGGTCACACTGGAGTTTGTTACCTCGGTTGATGCCGGCCTGCCGTGGACTTTTCGCGGTAATCTGAAGTCGATCGATGTGCATCCGGGGCAGATTCAGCACCTCAGTTTTCATGTCGAAAACCAGGCAGGCACGGCAGTGACGGGACGGGCCATCCCCTCCATTTCACCAGCGGCCAGCACGGCATTTGTGAAAAAGACGCAGTGTTTCTGCTTTGAGCAGCAAACATTGAAAGCAGGGCAGGTCGTTGATATGCCGGTAGTTCTGTATATCGACCCGGCGTTGCCTGTAAGTATCAAGACCATCACGCTGGCGTACCGCTTTTACCGTCAGCCGGATGCCGTGCAGAAAATTTAAGTCAATTCTTTGCGTGTTAAGGAGTGTTGCATGTCATCGCCACAAGAAACGCTGAAGAGCACCGACAAACCGGTGAGTTATTTCGTGCCGGAAAGCAGTCCCTGGCCCATCATGGGCTCATTGATCATGTTCATTCTGGTCATTGGGGCGGGCAATACCATTCAAAATCATAGCCTGTCCGGCATTGCCGCGAACTCGGGGCATTTGAACTTTCTGTTGCCGATTGGCCTGTGTGGCGTGTTTCTGCTCATGTATCTGTGGTTTCGCGACACCATCCGCGAAAGCCTGGGCAACAAGAACTCGGCACAAATGGACATCTCGTACCGTCAGGGCATGACCTGGTTCATTTTTTCCGAAGTTATGTTCTTTGCCGCCTTCTTTGGTGCCTTGTTCTATTCCCGCGTGCTCAGTGTTCCTTGGTTGGCGGGTGAGGGCAAAGGTGTGATGACGCATGAGTTGCTCTGGCCGCAATTCCAGGCGCTGTGGCCGCTGGTGAAAATGCCCAGTGGCGATGTCACCCACGCCATGAGCCCGTGGGGCCTGCCATTTCTCAACACGGTCATCCTGCTCACATCATCGGTTACGCTGACGGTTGCGCACCATGCCTTGCTGGTCGGTGATCGTCGTCGTCAAATGGGCTTTCTGGCGCTGACGGCCAGTCTGGGCGTGATTTTCCTCTGCTGTCAGGCATTCGAATATCACCATGCCTATACCGAGATGGGGCTGACGCTGCAATCCGGCATGTACGGCTCGACCTTCTTCATGCTCACCGGCTTTCACGGCCTCCATGTGACCATCGGCACCATCATGTTGATCGTGATGACGCTGCGTACCCTGAAGGGGCATCTCACGCCCGGCAACCACTTCGCGTTTGAAGCGGCTGCCTGGTATTGGCACTTTGTGGATGTGGTCTGGCTGTTCCTGTTCGTGGTGGTGTACTGGTTATAAGCCGTGGGGGTCGATGACGCCGAGCGCCCCCATCACAAACAGTGCTGCCACAATAATGATGGACCACATCACGCGCATTTTCAGGGCCTGCAGCATGCGCTGCGGGTCGCCATCGCCACCGCGTGACAATGCTTTCAGGGCAGAGGCGAGCTGCCAGACAACCAGACCCAATGCGAGCAGAATGACAATTTTAATGGCCAAAGTGTGGCTCCGATAATGACAACAGGGATGTCCAGTATAAGTCGGTGGCGCCGGCTGTCGTGGCCGACATGACGAACGGTTTGTCGATGACGGAAAGGCTAGGTTGGGGCGCTTTTGTGGTATTGGGCGCGGCATTGCTGATGTCGCTGTCTGTCTGGCAGTGGCATCGAGCGCAAGAAAAGACCCTGTGGCTGCAGCAGCAGGCCAGTGTCTCGCTCAAGCAGGATGCCTGGTCTGATGCCAATCAGGTCTTGCAATGGCAGGCTGGGCAGAAGGTCAGGCTGGTCGGTCACTTTGATCCTGCGTGTCGCGTGGCGCTGGATAATCAGCCGGCATTGGGTCAGACCGGTTATCAGTTGCATCAATTATTTCGACTGGATGCGGGCGGGCAGGCCGTGCTGGTGAATCTGGGCTGGTTGCCCAGTGATCGTCAGCATGGCCCGGCCGTGCCGCAGGCGTTAAACGAGCACGAGATCGTCATGGGTGATTTGCAAAAGCCGGCCCGTTTTTTCACGGCGGGCGGTAGTGAGCGTTTGAATGGCGTGTGGCGGGCTGGACGCATCGACCTGCAAGAGTGGGAGCAGCGTTGCCATGTGCGCTTGCTGCCTTGGGTTGTGCGCCTCAGTCCGCAAGCCGGCTTTGGTTATCACCGCGATTGGCAGCCCAATGCCAGCCAGCAGATGGGCCCGGAAAGGCATCGTGCCTATGCTTTTCAGTGGCTGGCGCTGGCGGTGACTTGGTGTTTGTGCTGGTGGCGATTGAGTGCTCGCGTGAGCCGTTCGCGACAGCAGCAGAAGGGCTCGGCGCACTGGGTCGTGCTGGCACTGGTGCTCAGTTTCACCTTACCGTTCGTGGTGGGGCAACTGGCCTATGATCGTCACTGGGTCGGCGGTGGCGCAACCAATAAGGGCGACCTTTTGTCGCCGCCGGTTGAGCTGCGAGCGCAGTTCGCGGTGGATCAGCAGAGCGATCTGAAAGGCCGCTGGTGGCTGAGCTATGTGTTGCCCGCGAATTGCGATGCCAGCTGCGTTCAGACCTTGCAGACATTGCCGCGCTTGCAGACAACTCTGGGTCGTGAGCGCGGCCGCGTCGGTCTGTTGCTGGTGCGAACGGAGGGCAGTGCGGTCGTGCCGCTACCGCCGCTGTCTGCGGATATCAAAGTCATGGCACTGACGCAGCGCCAAGTTGCTGCGATGGGCTTGTTGGGTGCTGGGGCATCGCCCTGGTTGATCATGGATCCGTTGGGCTGGGTCATGTTGCGCTATCAGCCGCCAGTTACTCATGCCGAGTCGCTGCTGCGCGCACAACTGCTGCTCGATGATCTGCAAAAATTGTTGAAGGCGTCCCGCATTGGCTAGTTTCGACCGGCGCACACTGGTGCGCATCTCCCAGATGGCCTTGTTGCTGACGCTGACCGTCATTTTGCTCGGTGCGTGGACTCGCCTGCGCGATGCCGGTCTGGGCTGCCCGGACTGGCCGACCTGCTACGGGCATCTCTCCGTGCCGACCTCACCGGAATCGCTGGCGCGCGCAAATGCCCTGTTTCCCGGCCAGACCGTGGTGCCGGCCAAAGCCTGGCCCGAGACGATTCATCGCTATTTTGCCAGCAGCATCGGCTTGGTCATTCTGACGCTGGCCGGCTTGATGCTGTGGCGGCGAAAAGAAGCAGACATGCCTTGGGGGCATGGCCTGCTCCTGCTGGCGCTGGTGTGTCTGCAGGGTGGCTTTGGTGCGCTCACGGTGACTGAGAAACTCTATCCGCCTGTGGTGACGGGGCATTTGCTGCTGGGCTTCAGCACCTTGACCGGGCTGTTTCTGTTGCATTTGCGCTTGCGCCGGGCGTTCCCGCGCACGGGCGATTGGCGCGTGGCCAGATTCACGCGCCTAGCGACGATTGCACTGGCTGTCGTGGTGCTGCAAATCATGCTGGGCGGCTGGACGGCCTCGAACTATGCCGCGACAGTGTGCACTGATCTGCCGGTGTGCCAGCCCGGCTGGACGCAGCTGCTGCAGTGGCGCGAAGCCTTCAGCCCGACGCATATCGATGATGTCAGCTACGAATTTGCGCCACACCTGAGTGCGGCGGCAAAAGTCACCATTCATGTTGCGCATCGACTGGGAGCCATGCTGGTCATAGCGACCCTGTTGCTGCTGATCGTGCAGCTGGCACGGCATGCCCAGGCGATTCGCTATCGGCTGTTTGCCGGCGCCATTGCCTTCGCAGTATCGCTACAGGTGCTGCTGGGCTTGGCCAATGTCCATTTTCAGCTGCCGCTGTGGAATGCCGTTGCCCATAATGTCTGGGCAGCCGTGTTGTTGCAGATTCTGGTAGCCTTGATCTACGCCTTGAAAAAAGAAAAACATTAAATGAACGAGGATGCTGAAATGGCCGCAGTGCCGGTAATACAGACCACCTCGTTGTGGCGTGAATATTGGGCGTTGACCAAGCCGCGCGTGGTCGCCATGCTGATGGTGACCGCCGTTGTGGGCATGGTGCTGGCGCCGCATGAACTGCTTGCGCCGTGGCAATATCTGGCGGCTGTGATCGGCTTGTGGGCCGGCATGGCCTCCGCTGCCGTCATCAATCAATGGGTCGATCAGCAAATTGACGCGGTGATGACGCGCACCCAGCAGCGCCCGCTGGTGCAGGGGCATATGCAGGGGCCGGCGGCGCTGCTCTGGGCAGGCTTTCTGGCAACGCTCTCTATGGTGGTGCTGACGCTGTGGGTGAATCCGCTCACGGCCTGGCTTACGGCTCTGGGCATGGTCGGTTATGCCGGCATCTATACCCGCTACCTGAAGCGTGCCACGCCGCAGAATATCGTCATCGGCGGCTTGTCGGGCGCCTTGCCACCACTCTTGGGCTGGACGGCCGTGACTGGCGAAATGTCGCCACATGCCTGGCTGCTGGTCTTGATTATCTTTGTCTGGACGCCGCCGCACTTCTGGGCGCTGGCTATTCATCGTCGCGATGAATATGCCAAGGCCGGCATTCCCATGCTGCCGGTCACGCACGGTATCGAGCTGACCAAGACGCTGGTCTGGTATTACACCGTGCTGCTGGGTTTGGTCACGCTGCTGCCTTACTTGGTCGGCATGAGCGGCATTATCTATTTGGTAGGTGCCTGTGTATTCGCGTTTCTGTTTGCGCGCGAAGCCTGGATATTGAAAAATCGCGACAAACCGGGGCAGGCCATGAAGACTTTCGGCTTCTCTCTGGTGTATTTGCTCGGGCTGTTTGCGGCACTGCTGATCGATCATGTCTGGATTGTCTGGGCATCTTGACAAAATATGCCGGTCTTGCTTGCGTTAGCCAGTCTTTCCGTGTTTAATTAATGAGCCCGTGGGCTTCATCACCTCGTAACGCTATGTTTTATCATGTGCGCCAAAGTTTGATGGCCGCCGCACGGCTATCCGATACAGAGTTTTTTGAGGTTGATTATGTCGCAACGTGAGCAAGGCACCGTGAAGTGGTTCAACGATGCCAAGGGTTTTGGTTTCATTCAGCGTCAAGCTGGTGAAGATGTTTTCGTACACTTCCGCGCCATCCGTGGTGACGGCCACCGCTCCCTGCGGGACGGCCAGAAGGTCGAATTCAGCGTCGTCAAGGGTCAGAAGGGCTTCCAAGCCGAAGACGTTCTGCCGCTGGACTGATGCACCTTTTGTGATGAGCCTTCGGGCTCGTCACAAACCCTGTCAGCGGGCTTTACCCGCTTTTTTTGTTTCTGCTGCATCGGGAGCCGGGCTCAACCTGTCATTCTCGGCTATTGGTATTGGTAGCGTGTTGGCCCGATGCCCAACCGAGTTCAGTGTGTCGAGTCTTTATTTCATGCGTAGCAAACAAGGTCTTGCGCTGCTTTTTTCCTTGATGGGTCTGGGCTATGCCCTGAACGGCCTGTTCATGTTGGTAGCACCGAGCCTCTGGCTCAAACTCTTTCCCCTCGCTTTTACATTACCTGCTGATGCCAACAGTGAATTCGCTGTGCGTCTGATGGCTGTTGCCGATATCAGTCTGGCTCCGCTGTTTTTTTGGTGCGCCCGCAATCTGAAGCGTTGCCGCACGGTACGCCTCACGCTGACGCTGCAGGCCACGGGCTTTGCCTCTGTCGTTCTGGCGTCGCTGGCAACGCGTGAGGGCGGCCTCACGGCGCAACTGCCGTCGGTCGTGCTGGTTCTGCTCCCGGCTCTGGCGCTGTTGGCGCTGAGCATCCCCAGTCGCACGATTCGCGTCAAAGGCCCGCGTGAGCAGGGTTCCGTGAAGTGGTTCAACGCTAACAAGGGTTTTGGTTTCATCACGCGCGACAATGGCGACGATGTTTTTGTGCATTACCGTGCCATTCGCGGCGAAGGTCATCGCACCCTGCGGGAGGGCGAGCGCGTCGAGTTCTTCCTGAAGCGCGGTGACAAGGGCCTGCAGGCCGACGATGTGCAGATGCTCTGATATGACAATCGGCGAAATAGACATTCTTCCAGAAGAAGGCACAGTGCCCGTCGTGGTGCTTGAGGCTGCCGTGCCCGAGGCGGAAGTCGTAGCGACACATCAGGTGCGCTTCAACGATCTGCCGGTGCCTGAGCCGATTCTGCGTGCCGTTGCCGATCTCGGCTTTGAGTACTGCACGCCGATTCAGGGTCGTGTGCTGCGCTTTACGCTGGCGGGTCACGATGCCATCGGCCGTGCCCAGACCGGCACCGGCAAGACGGCTGCGTTTCTGATTACTGTCATCGCCGATCTGCTGAAAAATCCGCCATCCGACGAACGCTGCTTGGGCGAGCCACGGGCGCTGGTGCTGGCGCCGACGCGCGAGCTGGCGCTGCAAATCGCCAAAGATGCTGCCGACCTCGGCAAATATGCCGGGCTGTCGGTGGTGACGCTGGTGGGCGGCATGGACTACGAGAAGCAGCGCAAGCAACTGGCTGCTGCTCCCGTGGATATCATTGTGGCCACGCCGGGTCGTTTGATCGATTTTGCCAACAAGCAGGAAATCTATCTGGATCAGGTTGAGCTGCTGGTGATCGATGAAGCCGACCGCATGCTCGACATGGGCTTCATTCCGGATGTGAAGCGTATTGTTCGCCTCACACCACAAAAGACGCATCGCCAGACGCTGCTGTTTTCGGCGACTTTCACGCGCGATGTGCTGAGCCTGGCGTCGCAGTGGACATATCACCCGGTCACGGTGGAAATCGAGCAGGAGCATGCCACCAATGCTCTGGTCGAGCAGGTGGTTTATATTGTGACCACCGAGCAGAAGATTCCGCTGCTGTTCAACCTCATCACCCAGCAGAAGCTGGAGCGCGTGATGGTGTTTGCCAATCGTCGTGACCAGACCCGCCGACTCACGGATGTGCTGAAGGCGCATAACTTGTCGTGCGCGTTATTGTCCGGCGATGTGCCTCAGGAAAAGCGCGTGAAAACGCTGGAAAATTTCCGTGAGGGCAAGATCAGCGTGCTGGTGGCGACGGATGTTGCTGGTCGCGGCATTCATGTCGATAACGTTAGCCATGTGGTGAATTTCACGCTGCCCGAGCAGCCGGATGACTATGTGCATCGCATCGGGCGTACTGGCCGTGCCGGTACGCTGGGCACCAGCATCAGCTTTGCCTGCGAGGATGACGGTCATCTGATTCCCGAGCTGGAAAAAGCTATTGGTCGCAAGCTGGACTGTGTGCGGCCGCCTGAAGAGCTGCTGGCCGAGATTCCTGAAGTGAAGGTCATTCATGGTGCCAGTGGCGCCGAGCCGGCACCGCGCAAGCCGCGGCCGGGCAGTGGTGGCAGTGGCAGTAGCTCTGGCGGCGCGCGTCGTCCGCCGTCTCGCCGTTAAGCTGTCCCGGAATCTGCGGATCAAGAAAGCCCGCGATATTGAAAAAGCCAGAACTGAAAAAGCCACCTTCGGGTGGCTTTTTCAGTTCTGGCTGTTGTTCATCTAATCCGAAAGTCGCGTAGCACTCTTTGTGGTAAAGCTTAGTCTCAGCTCGTAGAAGATCAAAAAGGAGCACGAGATGTCAAAAACACATAACTGGGAGGCGATTGCCGCCAGCCCGCAATTTCAAAAACTGGTGGCCCGAAAGCGGCGCGTACTTTCCGGGCTGATGCTTTTCTCCGTGAGTTACTATTTTTTGCTGCCCTTGGGTGCGGCCTATCACCAGGACTTGTTCAAGCAGCAAGTCTGGGGGCCGGTGAATGTGGGGCTGCTGTTTGCCTTGTCTGAGTTCATCGTGGCTTGGGGTGTGGCCATTACCTATTCGCGCATTGCCAACAAGGAATTTGATGTGATGGCAGCGCAAATCGTTGCCGACGCGGAGGCTACTCAATGAATACCAAGTTAATGCTGGGCGGCTTGCTGGGGTTGGGCGTTCCCGCCATGGCCTGGGCCGCAGAGGGAGCCGTGGCGCCGGAATTCCGCTTTCTGACCTTCATGGTCTTTGGCGCGATCATTATGCTGACCATGTTCGTGACTTACGTGGCGTCGAAGCAGGTGCATTCGGCGTCGGACTTCTACACGGCTGGCGGTGGCATTTCCGGTTTGCAGAACGGCTGGGCGATTGCTGGGGATTATCTGTCTGCGGCGTCGTTCCTGGGCATTGCCGGCCTGATCTCGCTCTATGGCTACGATGGCTTCATGTATTCCGTAGGCTGGCTGGTGGCGTACATCACCGTGCTGCTGGTGATTGCCGAGCCGTGTCGAAACATCGGCAAGTACACGCTGGCTGACATTCTGGCTTATCGCAATGACCCGAAGAAAACCCGCGTTGTCGGAGCTATTTCGGTCATTACCGTGTCTACCTTTTACCTGACCGCGCAGATGGTTGGCGGCGGCGTGCTGGTGAAGACGCTGATCGGCATCGACTACGAAGTGTCGGTGGTTGCCGTGGGCATGCTGATGCTGGCCTATGTGCTGTTCGGCGGCATGGTGGCCACGACCTATGTGCAGATCATCAAGGCCATTCTGCTGGTGATTGCATCCATTATTCTGGTCATGCTGGTCTGGGCACCATACGGCTTCAGCCTGCCGGACTTTCTGACGGCAGTGGTGGGTGATGCCAAGGTACAGGGCCAAGTGGCCAAGCTGCTGGGCGACAGTGCCGATGGCATGTCGGCCGCCGAGCTGGGTCAGCGCTTCCTGGAGCCGGGCCTGTATCTGAAGGATCCGCTGGATCAGATTTCGCTGGGTATGGCGCTGGTCTTCGGTACGGCCGGTCTGCCGCACATCCTGATGCGCTTCTTCACCGTGCCGAATGCCAAGGAAGCCCGCAAGTCGGTGATCTGGGCGATGGCCATCATCGGTGGTTTCTATCTGCTGACGCTGTTCCTGGGCATGGGTGCCGCTATCCATGTGGGCGCAGCTGACATTGCCTTGATCGACAAGGGCGGCAACATGGCGGCACCGTTGCTGGCGCAGTACTTGGGTGGTGGTGCTGACTCCATGATGGGCAACTTCATGCTGGCCTTCGTGGCAGCGGTGGCATTCGCCACGATTGTTGCCGTGGTTGCCGGGCTGGTGCTGGCTGCTGCATCCGCCATGGCGCACGACATCTATGTGGGCGTGATTCGCGGCGAGCATGCAACCTCGGCCGAGCAGGTCAAGGCGGCGCGCATTTCCACGGTTATCGTGGGTGCCATGGCGATTGTCATCGGTATCGCGGCCAAGGGTCAGAATGTGGCGCATCTGGTGGCACTGGCGTTCGCGGTTGCGGCCTCGGCCAATCTACCTTGCGTGCTGCTGACGCTGTACTGGAAGCGTTGCAACACTGGCGGCATTATGGCTGGCATGATTCTCGGCACGGCAGCGGCTATCTCGCTGGTGATGGTGTCGCCAAACATGACTTATCCGCTCAAGGTCAAGGCCGATGCTGCCAAGCTGATTGCCGAAGCCCCTGAGAAGCGCGCCGGTCTGGAGGCCAAGCTGGCCGATGCTGCGCTCGCTGCCAAGCCGCGCGCCACTGCCACCAAGGCGCTGGCCAAGCTGGAGAAGGATCTGGTCAAGGCTGACGAAGATTTGGTCAAGTACGCCGACAAGACGACATCGATGGTGGGTCTGGAAGAGCCGCTGATCAAACTCAAGAATCCCGGCATCATTTCGATTCCGCTCGGTTTCCTAGCAGTGATTTTCGGGTCGTTGCTGTGGGGCCGTGACCGTCGCTCGGAAGAGAAATGGACGGAGCTGTATGTGCGCCAGAACACCGGCCTGGGGGCTGCGAAGGCGCAGGCTCATTAAACGCCCGCAGCGGTAAAAAAACAGGCGGCCTTGGTCGCCTGTTTTCGTTCTAGGCATCGAAGAGTGCGCAATAAAAAAGCCGAATCACGGCTAAGTGATTCGGCTTTTCGATATCTGGTCGGGGTAGCAGGATTCGAACCTACGACCTCTACGTCCCGAACGTAGCGCTCTACCAAGCTGAGCTATACCCCGATGCGAAACAGCAGCGTGTTTTGCAAGGCGCGCATTCTAGCACGCTGTTGCCGTTTGGGAAGGGGCCGGGCTCAGGAATTTCGTGCCACGGCGAGCTTGGCAAGTCCTTGCAGCGCATCGCGATACGGGCTTGCGGGCAGCGCGGCCACGCAGGCAGCGGCGGCATCGGACTCTGCTTGTGCACGCGCCAGGCTGTAGTCGAGTGCACCACACTGCTGCACCAATGCAATGATTTCGTCGAGGTGCTCTAGGCCGCCGGTGCGGATGGCGTTGCGCACCATGTCGGCTTCGGCGGGCGATGCAACTTCCATGGCGCGAATCAGCGGTAGCGTGGGTTTGCCTTCAGCCAAGTCATCGCCCACATTCTTGCCCATCACATCGGCTGAGCTGGTGTAGTCGAGCACATCGTCGATGATCTGGAAAGCGGCACCGAGGTGGCGGGCATAGGTCACGGACAGGCCGCGCCATTGATCGCCGGTGAGCGAGGCCGAGCATTCGGCGGCGGCTTCGAACATCTTCGCGGTCTTGCCGTGGATGACTTCGAGGTAGCGCGCTTCGGTGGTGTCGGGGTCGTGCTGGTTGATCAGCTGCAGTACTTCACCTTCGGCTATGACGCAGGTGCCGTCTGACATGATGTCGAAGATGGCCTGGCGTTGCAGGCGCGCGATCATCTGGAATGCACGCGACACTAGGTAATCGCCGACCAGCACGGCGGTGGCGTTGCCCCAGTGCGCGTTGACCGTGGGGCGGCCGCGCCGCAGCGAGGACTCGTCCACCACATCGTCGTGCAGTAGCGTGGCGGTGTGCAGCATTTCGATGATGGCGGCCACATCAACATGGGCATCGCCCGAGTAGCCGCAAGCGCGTGCCATGAGCAGGCTAACCAGCGGGCGCAGACGCTTGCCGCCGCTTTGCACAATGTATTCGCCAACTTCGCTGACCAGAGGCACGCGTGATTGCAGGTTGGCCGTGATGCAGGCATCGACGGCGGCAAAATCGTCCTTGACCAGGTGCAGGATGTCTTTGAATTCCATGAGGGGAAACTGTTGTGCGAAAAGAATGCGCGAATGCTATCAGCCTGTGCCCCCCGCGACTACCGTTCAAGCGCTCAATACGCGACGGTCACGGTGATGGTGTCGCTGTAACTTCCCGACGGCGCGCTGCCTTGGCTCGCGGTAATGCGGCCGTAAATGGGGTAGGTGCGGTCTACGCCGATGCCGAGAATGCTGAGCAGGTAGCTGTCGCTGACGGCATTGGCGCCCGTGCCCCAGACATTGGTGCGCAGAATATCCTTGAACAGGTTGTAGTTCAGCGAGTTGCCGCCCTGCCTGAGCTGCCGTGCGGCGGTGCTGCCGCTGTTGCCGGCGGAGAGCGATACGGTGTAGCTGACCAGAATCGAAATCAGCGACGAACAGGTCACGGTGAGCGTGTTCTGGCTGTCTGCGGGCAGGCCGGAGACGCCGCTGTAGTTGCCGAAGGCCAGGGTGCCGACGCTGGCCGAGCAGGTCAGCGCCGAGCTGGTGGTGCTGGCTCCGAGCAAGATCCCGGTGGCGATGAGGCGCCTCAGATTTGCAGTCGACATGTCAGCTCCGTGGTCGTGTCGGCAGTGGCGGTCGGCAGAGCGGCGATCAGGCAGCGGCGCTGATCCG
This sequence comes from uncultured Moraxellaceae bacterium, assembly GCA_937928295.1. GTDB lineage: Bacteria > Pseudomonadota > Gammaproteobacteria > Pseudomonadales > Moraxellaceae > Perlucidibaca. Next base: position 4,760 of record CALEYY010000144.1, on the reverse strand, counting down.
GCAGGATGGCTTCGAGGCTGTCGCCGCGCCAGTGGCTGGGCACATAGAGCAGACCGTCCAACCCACTGGGCAGGTCGGCGGTCTCACCGTGATGGCGCAGGATGCTGCCGGTGGGCAGCCAGTCGCCGGTGTCGAGGCGTGCTTGCCAGCTCTGGCTGGCGGCGGCATCGGCGGCGGCAAGTCGCACATGGCCAACACCTCGTGGCGGACGCAGGGTGGTTTCCACGCTGCCGAGCTGTGCGCTCATCGGCAGGTCTTCCCAGCCCAGACTGAATTCGGTGCCTTGATACGGCCAGGTATCGCTGACCAGCAGCTGGCCTTGCTCATCGGTGTGGCCCACGCTCTGGTGATTTCGATACACGGTGATGTCGGGAGTGCCGGCATCCACCACCACGAAGCCGCTTTGCAGGCGCTTGCTCCAGAACACATTGTGCGGCACCCAGGCTAGCGAGGTCGCCACGCTGCCTTGCACGCTGCTCAGGCCGTTGCGCTCGCCAATGCCTATATTGGCTTGACCTCGCTCGCCGGTATAAAGCCAGTTCGCTTGCGTGAGTTGCTCATGTGCGCGCGCTTCGCCGGCCACGCGAGCACTCCAGACGCTCTGCGAGGGCTGCCAGCCCAGGCTGATTTGTAGGCCGCAACCATCGCTCTCGCGGTGGCTGATCTGGGTCGATAACGACCAGTTCGAGATCAGCGCCTGCGTCAGCCCGATGCTGCTGTTGAGGCCTAGGCCGGGGCTTTGAATAAAGCTGACATAAGCCTGTCGGCTCTCGCTCAGCGTTTGCTGCCAGGAGGCGGTGGCGATGCTCAGGTTGTCGCGGTCGCGGCGATGTTCATCGCTCCAGCCCAGCGTGAAGCTGCTGGCTGGGCCGACGCGCCAGCCAGTCTGCACGCGCAGGCTGCTGGCGATGGCCCCGGCCTCGCGCCCCAGCTCGATGAATTCCGGGCTGGAGGCACTGGCCTGCACCTGTACGCTGCCTTGTCGCGACAGCCATTCGTAGCCGCCACTGATGCGCTCGCCCCAGCCCTCGCCGCGGCTGTGCGAGCCGCCGAGACCGAGTTGCCAGAGCCCCCAGCGCGGATTGCTGTAAATCCATTCGCCCTGCGTGCTCTGGCTGTCGGCGAGGATATCGGCGCGCAGGCCGACGGTACCCAGATTTTGCGTGCCTGTACGCCAGCGGCCGCTGGCAAAGCCGTCGCCATAATGGTCGTTGTGGGTGCCAAAGCCTTCGCGCAAACGGCCGATGTCCAGATGGTATTCGCTTAGCCCGGCGCGCAGCAGTTGCGGGCTGGTGTAGAAGGCCTGGCTGATGCGGGTTTCACGGCCGAGGTTGTCGCGCACCACGACTTGCAGGTCGCCGGCGCCATTGATGCTGGCTTGCGAGTCCAGAGCGAAGGGGCCGGCGGTGAGGCGATTGCTCTGCCGCAGCTGGCCGTCTATATAAAGCTCGGCGGTGGATGGCAGCGTGGCGTCGCCCTGAATACTGGGCAGCGGATAAGTCGGCAGCTCCGGGCGCTGGCTGAAATCGGTGCCCCACGACAGCCCGCCAAAGCGCACATTTGGGCTCATGCTGAGGCCGCTATTGAGGATGTCGCCGGCCTCCAGCGCCACCATCTGCTGCGGGAAATCCCAGCGCACCTGGCTGTCTAGGCGGCGATAGCCTTCGCGGAGGAAGACTTGCCGGCTGCGCCACAAGGCACCGGCAGCACTCAGGCCCAGCTCGGCCTGGCCGGCAACGCTGGCACCCATGCCATCGCTGCTGTAGCCGAAGATGTCCATGTTCAGATAGCCGCCCAGCTCGGCCGGCAGTTGCGGCGTGTCGGGGCTACGGGTGTCGAAGTAGTGGCGGCGTGGCAGTTGCGCGGCCAGTTGCAGGCGCATGGCACAGGCATCGAGGCGATAAGGCAGTGCGGTCAGCAGATACCAGGTGCCGGTTGCGGTGGCCTCGGTCTGTGCCGGCAGCGTGCTCAGGCCCGTCCACGCGATGTAGTCGACGGCGTTGAGCCAGACTCGGCCGGCGTCGTCGACATGAATGCGGCCGCTGATCTGCTCGCCATCGGCCTCGCGTTCGATGGCCACCAGCTGGGTTCCCCCCGGAAATGGCTCCAGGCAACTGCTGTCGAACCAGACGGGCGGCAAGGCGTTCATTACGATGTCGGCTGAGTCAGTGTGTGTTGCTCTGTGCCCTGATCGGAGGTGGTGTCGATGCTCAGCGGCAGCGACACATTGCGGTCTGGTAGGCTCAGGGTGTGGGTCTGGCCGGGCAGGACATAAAGCAGGCGCTGGCCATCTAGGATCACGCGCTGATGGGCGTCGGTTACTTTCAGCCTGCTGATGCGCTCGTGGCGATTTCCGTTGTTGTGCAATTGCAGCGTGCTGCCGGCAGCGGTGGTTTGCCATTGCCAATCCAGCGCACGAGCTTCTGGCGTGGCGGGTTGTGCAAACAGGGGCACGCTCAGGCGCAGTGCCACGCGCAGTCCGCTAGCGGGTTCTGCAGCAGACGGCACTTCTTGCAGAAAGACCCGGAAGGCCAGCTCATGGGCCGGCGTGGCGGTTTGTTGCTGCCAGCCGATGCGTACCAGCTGCTTGCCACCGGGGGCGAGCTTGAACAGCGGTGGCGTCAGCATCATGCCGCCGGTGCTGGTGGAGCCTTCCGGTTGCGCGCTGTCTAGCCAAGCCTTGATCTGGCCCTGCACCAATACGGGTGTTTGGCCGGTATTGCTGACGGTCAGCGCCGTCATCTGCTGGCCCGGCTTCAGGTCAAGACGCAGCGGGCTGATGGCGATGCTCGCCGCCGATGCCGGCAGCGCGAGTCCGGCTAGCAGTGCAAAGACCCATGCAGAGCAGGCGTGGCGCAGGCTGACGATACGCATGATCGATCTCAACTCAGAATGTGACCGTCATGGTCAGCGTGTCCGAGTAGCTGCCGGCGGTGACGGTCTGGTTGGCGGCTACCGAGCCATAAATCACGGTGGGCACGGCAACGCCCAGGCCGGTTCCTGCAACGCCGGTGCCGGCCGTGTCGCCCCAGGTGGCACCTGCCAGACTGTTGGATAGCGTGTAGCTGAGGTTGTCGGTGAGCGTGCCGTGCTTCATTTTGCGGGTGCTGGCGCTGCTGCCGTACAGACCGTCATTGATGTGCAGTGTGTAGGCCGAACCCAGGCTGCAGGTGACATTGACGGAAGTGGTGCCCAGTGAGGGCGCACTGAAACTGTAGTTGCCGAAGGCGAGGTCGCTGATGCTGGAAAGACTGCAGGCATTGACCACCGTCGCGGTGACATTGAAGTTCTGTGTAGCCGTGGCGGCGTTTGCTGCTTGCGAAATCAGCAGCGATGTCGCGAGCAGTGAGTAACTGAATTTTTGCATGAAGGCGTTCATGGCGGTTTCTCTGGAATAGGGAGTACGCCATCATCATCGGTCGCGATTTGGCAATTAAGCAGGCATGCTTCGTGGCCAAGTTGTTGGTTTTTTGTGCTGACCCGGCCTGTTTGCGCGGTTTCAGTAAGCGTCATGGGCTTTGTGGTGTCCGGTCTTGCCGGCATTTTTTGACTTGCAAGCCGGGGCGCTTTTCCCTATCATCACGCGCCTTGCGAATTTTCTCGGTCCCGGGTTTATCCAACTGCATCAATCGCTCATCCGAGCCAGATGCGACCCGCCCCGATTGATGCTTGATGGAGCAGTGTATGTACGCAGTTATTAAGAGCGGTGGTAAGCAACACCGTGTGGTGGAAGGCGAGCGCCTGAAGGTTGAACTTCTGGCTGTTGAGCCGGGCCAAGTCATCACCTTTGATGATGTGCTGATGGTCGTTAATGGCGACAACATCCAAGTCGGCACGCCGATTGTTGCTGGCGCCAAGGTCACAGCCGAAGTGCTGGATCACGGTCGTCACGACAAGATTCGTATCGTCAAGTTCCGCCGTCGCAAGCACTACCGTCGTCAGGCGGGTCACCGTCAGTACTACACTGAACTGAAAATCACGAGCATCAGCGTCTAACGGCGTTTTGAGCAAAGAGAGAATAGAGACATGGCACATAAAAAAGCTGGCGGTTCTACCCGCAACGGTCGCGACTCAGAAGCCAAACGACTTGGCACGAAAGTCTACGGCGGCCAAACCATTCAAGCTGGCGCGATCATCATCCGTCAGCGTGGCACGCAGTTCTGGGCTGGCGACAATGTCGGCATGGGCCGCGACCACACCCTGTTTGCCAAGGCGCATGGCGTTGTTCGCTTTGTCGTTAAAGGCGCGTTCAACCGTAAGTATGTCGAAGTGGTTGCCAGCGCCACCGTCTGAGCTACGGCTTGGTTGCGTTGATTGCCCTCGGCTGAGCACACGGCTCGGTTGAAATATAGAAAGGCCCCGCCGCAACGCGGGGCCTTTTTGTTTCAAAGCAAGTTTGTTTCAAAGCGGGTTTGTTTCGTGTTTATTTGCCGCAGGGCAGGTTTGTTTCAGGAGCAGTACACATGCGTTTCGTCGATGAAGCGGTGATCAAAGTGGTGGCGGGCGATGGCGGCAATGGCTGCATGAGCTTCCGCCGCGAGAAATTCATCCCGTTTGGCGGCCCGGATGGCGGCGACGGCGGCCACGGCGGTTCGGTCTGGGCCGAGGCCGATGTGGGCGTGAACACGCTGGTGGATTATCGCTATATACGCCAATTCCGCGCCGAGCGTGGTGGCAACGGCCGTGGCGCTAACTGCACCGGCAAAAGTGGCGACGATGTGGTACTGAAAGTGCCAGTGGGCACCACGCTTCTCGATGAG
>CALEYY010000143.1 GCA_937928295.1 uncultured Moraxellaceae bacterium | reverse complement strand
TGCCGCAGGCGCGCCGCCTGGAGACCATCACTTTCGAGGAAATGCTCGAAATGGCTTCGCTGGGCTCGAAAGTGCTGCAGATTCGCTCGGTCGAATTTGCCGGCAAATACCATGTACCGTTGCGCGTGCTCTCCAGCTTTGGCGAGGGCGGCGGAACCTTGATTACTGTTGATGCAGAGGACGATATGGAAAAGCCGGTCATCTCCGGGATTGCGTTTAACCGTGACGAAGCCAAGCTCACCGTGCGTGGCGTGCCTGATACTCCGGGCATTGCGTCGCGTATTTTGAGCCCGATTGGCGACGCCAACATCGAAATCGACATGATCGTACAGAATGTGTCGGCCGATGGCTCAACCGATTTTACCTTCACCGTGGCTCGTGGTGACATGAAGAAGGCTGTGTCGGTGCTGGAGTCGGTTGCGAAAGATATTGGCGCCCGCGAGCTGATTTCCGACGACAAGATCTGCAAGGTATCGCTGGTGGGTGTGGGCATGCGCTCACACGCCGGTGTTGCCAGCAAAATGTTTGCCACCTTGGCGAAAGAAAACATTAACATCCAGATGATCTCGACATCGGAAATCAAGATTTCTGTTGTCGTTGAAGAAAAGTATCTTGAGCTGGCTGTGCGTGCCTTGCACACCGCGTTTGATCTGGATGCACCTGCAGCCTGAGGGCTGCGTAGACATTGGGTTGGCAGGATGTGTCGTGGGCGATGGAGCGTCCCAAAGCATGGCGTTATGCCGTGATTTCTGGAGACGGACTCCGCGCTTACCCAAACAATTTTGGACGTATCTGAGTCCGCTTTTTATTGGAGATTGACATGTTGATTCTGACCCGCCGTGTTGGCGAGACTTTGATGGTAGGTGATGAAGTTACAGTAACTGTGCTGGGCGTAAAGGGCAATCAAGTGCGGATTGGTGTGAACGCGCCCAAGGATGTGGCCGTGCATCGCGAAGAAATTTACCAACGGATTCAGCAAGAAAAGAATCCTGGTGAAATTTCGGACGATGACGCTGGCAACTTCTAAACCTTATCCAGCAGTAAAAAAACAAAAAAGCCTCTCTTGTAGAGGCTTTTTTGTTTTCTTTATGCGTCATTTTGATGCGTCTGCAAAGTCGTTGCGCTTGAGCACGATAGCACTGGATGGGAGAGCAATTATGTCGCGCGGATTAGTGGTTCTGCTATGTCTGTTGTGGGTGGGGGCTGCGCAAGCCAACCTGAATCTAGCGCGGCAAGTGCTGGAGCAGCCTGCGGTGGTAGGGCAGGCACGACTCACAGTTCTGTTTTTCAAGATTTACGATGCCACGCTGTATGCCCCCAAAGGCCAGTATCGAGCGGATCAGCCTTTTGTGTTGACGCTACGCTATCTGCGTGAATTCGAAGGCGAAAAAATTGCGCAACGAACGGTGGATGAAATGCGCAAGCAAGGTTTCAGCAACGAAGCCAAGTTGGTGCTGTGGTTGCGCGCCATGAATGCTTTGTTTCCCGATGTAGGCCCTGGTGTTGAGTTGAGCGCCGTGCGCTTGGCCTCGGGCGCAACGGACTTTTACCGAGGTGATCAGCGCATAGGCCAAGTCGCTGATCCGGAGTTTGGTCGGCAATTTTTTGCCATTTGGCTTGGAGAGAAGACTTCGGAGCCGGCCATGCGCCGGCAACTGCTAAAACTCGCACATCAATGAGCTTAACTGGTGGAAATAGCAGCGTTACGGCCTTTTCAAGCGGGCTTTGCCTCTGTATCATCGCCCACCTTGTTGGAGAGTTGACCGAGTGGCCGAAGGTGCTCCCCTGCTAAGGGAGTAGGGGTCAAAAGCTCCTCGAGGGTTCGAATCCCTCACTCTCCGCCATTATTCAAATAATGGCGTGATTGCTTGAAAAACAAGCGCTTGCAACTTGACGGTAACAAGGCCGATGCGTAGAATTCGCGGCCTCAACAATGCGCTCATAGCTCAGCTGGATAGAGCACCAGGCTACGAACTTGGGGGTCGGGAGTTCGAATCTCTCTGGGCGCACCATACAAAACAAAGGGTTAACCGGAAACGGTTAGCCCTTTTGTCTTTCTGGGGCTAGTCAGTGGAATAGCTCAGACAAAGCGCGATATGCGGCAGTCCACGCAATATCATCGCGCGATGCGTTGCACAACCCAGCGGCTCATGGCTGGTGGTGCAAGGCGAGTAGCCAGCGACAGCAGTCCGGCCTATGGCAGTGGCTGAAGCTATGTTGATGACATGAGCGCCGGGCGTACGCTGCAGGTAGTTGAAGGCGCAATGGCAGCCTCTAATAACCCTTTCGACATTTACAGTAAGCATGGCGCTGTGCTTGTTCAACGCGTGGTTGGCAAGCTATGGGTGGCGCGCTGATTACATCGCCAAGGTATTTCGTTAGGCCGATGCTTCAGGCTTGCTGCCACCGCTGCGTTCGCTGCCATACTTTACGCGTTGCGGTACACGACCGTTTTAATCTGGGGTGGATGGCAGGATGCTGAAATTGTGGGGGAAGTCGGAGCGGCCTGAAGATCGTCTGGCGTCGGCTGTGCAGGTGTTCTCGCCGGCGTCGGTGGCCAGCGCGGTAGTTTCTAGCCCGTTGCCGCGTGTGGATTGCATGGAGCCGGCCCTGGTCGCGCTGGAAGCTGGCCGGCGCTATGCCTGGTGCAGCTGCGGTTTGTCGCAAAAGCAGCCTTTTTGCGATGGCAGCCATGCCGGCACTGACTGGCAGCCACTGCTGTTTACGCCCAAGCGCAGTCAGCTGGATTGGATTTGTACCTGCAAGTTCACCCGTCAGCCACCGTATTGCGATGCCGCGCACAATCGCTTGCCGGAGCATTATCAGCGCCACATGAAGGCCAATCAGCTCAAGACTAGTCAGCTTAAGGAGCAGGCCATGCCGTCATTACAGCCATCAGCCTGGCGTTCCGATGCGCCAGCCAATAGCCTCGGCCCGCGCATTGTCCTGATTCACGGCTTTCTGGCCGGCACGCACATGGAGCGCAACCTGCTGCGGTGGGTGCGCGATGCCGGGTTTGCCGATGCCAGCCTGTTCAGCAATGATTGCGCTCCATCCGAGATCGCCGATTTTCTGGCCGCCGCCGTGCCGCATCATCGGCCTCTGGTGCTGATCGGCTATAGCCAGGGCGGCTTTCAGGTGCTGAAAGTGGCGAAGGTTTTGGCTGCGCGAGGACATGCCGTGGCGTTGGTGGCGAGCCTGGCGGCAGGCGGCGTGGGGCGGCTGCATCCGGCGCAATGGGGCTTTCGTGTGCGCCGTTTGCCGAACAATATCAAGCGCTTGCTCAATATCTATTCACACGCCGATGTGATGGGCACTGACCCGTGGCCGTCCGGCAATGCCTTGCCGGCACAGCAGGGCATGGCGCTGGAGAACATTGCACTGGCGAAGATGGATGCGATTGATCATCTGACGCTGGCGCGCTGCTTCCCGCCAGAGCGCGTGCATCCGGTGGTGGCCGAGTGGGTGCTGGCGCCGTTGCTGGCGGCGCTCAGCACCTTGGCCTGAGCGACAGTCCCGCTCCCGGCGCTGCCGCTCAGCCGTCTACTCTGGCCGTTAGCCGCCTACTACGGCACTCAGCCCGCCATCCACGGCGAGGATCTGGCCGCTGATGTGCTTGCCGGCGGCGCTGGCAAACAGCAGCGTGGCACCCATCAAATCCTGTTCATCGCCGAGGCGCTGCAACGGTGCCTGCTTGGCCATGGCATCGCTGCCCACGGAATCGATCAAGCCTTGTGACATCTTGCTCGGGAAAAAGCCGGGGGCAATGGCATTCACGGTGATGCCGAACTGGCCCCATTCGCAGGCGAGTGCACGGGTGAAGTTGACCACGGCGCCTTTGCTGGTGTTATAGGCGATGGTCTGCATCCAGGGCGGGTTGCCGCCGAGGCCGGCAATGGAGGCGAGGTTGATGATGCGGCCGTGGCGGCGGGCAATCATGGAGTCACGCGCGATGGCTTGGGCGAGCAGGAAATAGCCGCGCACATTCAAGTCCATAACCTTGTCCCAAGCGGCCAGTGGGTGTTCGCTGGCGGCTGCACCCCAGCTGGCACCGGCATTGTTGATCAGAATATCGATGTGGCCGAGTCGGCGCAGGGCTTCGGCGGCGAGTGCAGCAATGCTGTCGGGCTGGCCGGCATCGGCGGCAATCCAGTCGGCGTCGATACCGGCAGCACGCAGCTGTGTTGTCGCGGCTTCAAGATCGCTGGCCTTGCGCGAGCTGATGATGATGCGTGCGCCGGCACTGCCCAGCGCCTGGGCCATCTGCAGGCCGAGGCCGCGTGAACCGCCCGTGATGAGGGCGGTTTGGCCGGTCAAATCAAAGAGAGATAAGCTCACGGGGTGCTCCTGAGGCTGGTCATGTTGAATGAGGCTGAGCATACACAAGCTGAAGGGCTTGAAAATGCCTGTCCGACAATAAATGACCCTAGAGTTCTGTTACCTTGTTGCCATCTCTGGGGAGCCTCTCTGGCACCACCTTGTTTTTGTCATACAGGAAGCCGTCTCCATGTTGAAAAAGGCAGAGCAGAAGCGATTAGTCCGGCACAGCGCCCGACACTACCGCAAGGCGCGTGGCGCGCCGGGCAAGACGCCGGGCATGAAGCGAGCCTTGCTGGCTATCGTGTTGCTGGCCTTGATCATCGGCGGCATTTATTTGCGTTTTGGCGGAGGCAAGCCGTACCCCGATCTGACGCTGCCCACGGCCAATATGCCGGTGCTGGAGGAGGTGCTGGCCTACCCGGAGCCGCTGGGCAATGTCGCGGTGGCTGGCGATGGTCGGGTGTTTTTCACGGTGCATCCCGAGTCGCGGCCCGCAGGCAACAAACTGTTGGTGCGCGAGCTGGATGGCCGGATTCATGCCTTCCCGTCGGAGGCTGCCCAAGCGGAGTTGTTTGATGCCGTGATGGGCCTGGTGATTGATGCGCGTGGCACGCTGTGGACTATCGATCATGGCCAGCATGGCTTGCGTCAGCCAAGACTGCTGGGCTTTGACACGCACACCGGCAAGGTCGTGAAAGACATCGCGTTCAAGGCGGATGTGGCGCCCAAGGGGTCGTTTCTGCAGGATCTGCAAGTCAACTCAACGGGCAGCATGGCTTATATTGCCGATGCCAGTTTTGTGCGTAACAGCCCCGGTATTGTGGTGGTGGATCTGAAGACGAGCGATGCCTGGCGCGCGCTGGAGGGTGATCCGTCGGTGATGCCGCAGTCGTGGCTGATCCGCACAGCAACCAAGGACATGTCGTGGCTGGGCGGTCTGTTTACCTTGAAGCCGGGTCTGGATGGCATTGCCATCAGCAAGAATGATCAGATGCTGGTTTTTGGCGCGATGGCGCATGACACCTTGTTCAGTGTGCCCACGGCGGCGTTGACGCGTGCCGAGGCGGCGCAGGCGGCGCTACAGGTAAAAGCGCTGGGCCGCAAGCCGCTGAATGATGGCTTGTCGATGGACAGGAACGACAATATCTTCATCACCGATGTGGAGCATGGCAGCGTCATGAAGATGACACCGGCGGGCTTACTCAGCACAGTGGTGCAGGATGTGCAGCGCTTGCGCTGGGCCGATGCCTTGTCGTTCGGGCCGGATGGCTGGCTTTATGTGGCGGACTCGGCCATTCCCGATCAGATGTTTCGCAGCAAGTCGCATATGCGCGCGCAGGCGCCGTATCGCATCTTTCGTTTCAAGCCCGGCACCGAAGGTGTGCCCGGCCAATAACTGTGAGGAAGGATTATGTTGTTTTGGTTGCCGCGCTCTGTCCAAGCGCTTTTCATGCTGCTGTTAATGATTGCCAGCACCACATTCTGGGTCATTCCGATTTATATCTCAGTCATCTTCAAGCTGCTGATTCCGATTCGCGCCTGGCGTGACCTGTGCTCGCGCTTCGCTTCCTGGTGCGCGCAGACTTGGGCGTTTTTCAACTCCATCTACATTGCGCTGTTCATGCGCGTGAAGTGGGATATCCGCCTGCCGGATGGCCTCGACCCCAAGGGTCAGTATCTGGTGTGCTCCAATCACCAGTCGTGGAATGACATTGTGGTGGTGATGAAAGCGTTCGGCTTCAAGACGCCATTCTTCAAGTTCTTTCTGAAGCAGGAGCTGATCTGGGTGCCGCTGCTGGGCATGGCCTGGTGGGGCTTGGATTACCCGTTCATGAAGCGCTACACGCGTGAGCAGGTGAGCAAGAACCCGTCGTTGAAGGGCAAGGATATTGAAACCACGCGCCGGGCTTGCGAGAAGTTCAAGACGCAGCCGGTGCTGGTGTTGAACTTTCTGGAAGGCACGCGCTTCACGCCGGAGAAGCATGCGCGCATGGCATCGCCCTACAAATACCTGCTGAAGCCGAAGTCGGGCGGGCTGGCATTTGCCATGACCTCGTTTGGCGAGCGCATCAACACACTG
>CALEYY010000142.1 GCA_937928295.1 uncultured Moraxellaceae bacterium | reverse complement strand
CTGGCCGGCGCTTGCCGCGCAGCCGCGGGGCTGGCTGCGCGAATGGCCGCAACTGCTGGTGCTGGGCGGCATGGGCATGTGGGTCTGCGGCGCCTTCGTCTACATCGGCGGGCAGACCACCTCGGCACTGAACATCGGCCTGATCTACGCCGCCGCCGTTGCCGCACGATGACGTGCGTCAAGAACGCGTCAACTAAGCGCGTCGGTCAGGGCGTCTATATGGCCCATGCACAGCGTGTGGGCGGCCGTCACATTCAGACCATCCAAGGCTTGCCCCAGCGCGGCCACGCTGGATGCATCCAACGCGTCGAGCGCATCGCCGCGTTGGGCAAACTTTTCCAGCGCGGTCAGGTCACTGTGGGCCAGTAAGTCGGCAAGGGTTTTCAAGAAAGCGAGTGCCTTGTGCTGCTGCTGTGGGTCCACGGCTTTGGGGGCCGTTTGCTCGGGGGCCTGGCTCGGGGAGGTCAATGCGGCAATGGCCTGCGCTGCGGCCTCTTGGGTCGGACGCACCAGCTCCAGCAGCGCGCCCAGATGGTCCAATGGCACCGTATCGGCTTCGGGTTTGCGGAACAGCTTTTCCATGCGGGCGGCCTGCTCGGAAAGCGGCACGGCCCCCAAGGTAGCCGAAGTGCCTTTGAGCGTGTGCATATAGGCCGCCAAGGCGGGCATATCGCCTTTGGCCGCCAGCGCGCGGAACTCCGCGTCGATCAGGTCCAGCGTCTGCACATAGTCTTGTGTGATGCTCACGTACAAATCGGTCATGCCCGAGATGCGCTCCAGCGCCGCATCAATCTGCCCCATGCCGCCACGATCCGGATTCATGCCAAAGCCGATACCCATGCCGGTTTTCGACACCCAGATATGCTGCGACTCCAGATAAGTTTTCAGGTTGAAGCGCACGGCCGCCGGATTGCTGCGATTTAGCAAGCAGGAAAAGCTATCAGACCATAGCGTAACTTGATGAAATGAAAGCGGTATTTCATTAAATCGATTGATGGCCAGATCGACCTTGCCCTGCTCGATGTCTTGTATGCTGACATCGGAAGGTGTGAGAAAATCCAGCACCACATCCGGTGCCTCCGAGCGCAGCGCCTTCACCAGCGCCGGCATCAGCGTGGCCTCGGCATAGTCGGATGTCATGATGCGGAACACGCGCTTGGATGTCAGCGGTCGGAAATCCTGCTTGGGCTCGAGAATCTCCGTCACCGCCGACAGAGCCTGACGCACCAGCGGTGCCAGCTCCAGAGCGCGCTCGGTAGGTGCCATGCCGCTACTGGAACGGATCATCAGAGGATCGTTGAAAAGCTCGCGCAAGCGCTTGAGTCCATTGGACATTGCCGGCTGCGTAATGCCTAATTGTGCCGCTGCACGAGTCACATTCTTCTCTTGCAGCAGAACATCCAGATAGACCAACAGATTAAGATCAACACGCTCTAAATTCATTGCATGAATACCGAAAATAAAAACTATAAATTTTGAAAATTATGCCATGAACTCTAGACTGCACCCACTGTTAAAGCGACCCGTATGCTATTTGTATGGACGCTTCGACTTTTCCCACCCAGCGACAGGAAACCGTCATGACTACGTATACCTCTGCTATTGATGCTGTTCGTGCCCTGAAAGCCCAGTTCGGCACTTCATGGAACGCTATCAGCCCGGAAGACGCAGCTCGCATGCAAATGCAGAACCGCTTCAAGACCGGCCTCGACATCGCCAAGTACACCGCCGCCATCATGCGTCGCGACATGGCTGAATACGATGCCGATTCCAGCAAGTACACCCAGTCGCTGGGTTGCTGGCACGGTTTTGTTGGCCAGCAGAAGATGATCGCCAACAAGAAGTACTTCGGCACCACCGAAAAGAAGTACCTCTACCTGTCCGGCTGGATGGTTGCTGCACTGCGCTCGGAATTCGGTCCGCTGCCGGACCAGTCCATGCACGAAAAGACTTCCGTTCCGGCTCTGATCGAAGAGCTGTACACCTTCCTGCGTCAAGCCGACGCCAAGGAAATGAACGACATGTTCCGCAACCTGAAGAAAGCTCAGGAAGCCGGTGACAGTGCCAAGGCTGCTCAGATCGAAGCTCAGATCAACAACTTCGAATCGCACATCGTGCCGATCATTGCCGACATCGACGCCGGTTTCGGCAACGAAGAAGCCACCTACCTGCTCACCAAGAAGATGATCGAAGCTGGCGCTTGCTGTATCCAGATCGAAAACCAGGTGTCGGACGCTAAGCAGTGCGGCCACCAGGCTGGCAAGGTTACCGTTCCGCACGAAGACTTCCTGGCCAAGATCAATGCCGTTCGCTACGCATTCATCGAGCTCGGCGTTGACCAGGGCGTGATCGTTGCCCGTACCGACTCCGAAGGCGCCGACCTGACCCAGAAGATCCCGGTCTCCAAGACCAAGGGCGACCTGGCTTCGCAGTACATCAGCTACCTCGACACCACGGAAATCGACATTTCCGAAGCTCAGGATGACGAAGTGCTGATCAAGCGCGATGGCAAGCTGCACCGTCCGAAGCGTCTCGCTTCCGGCCTGTTCCAGTTCCGTGCCGACACGCAGATCGACCGCGTTGTGCTGGACTGCGTAACATCGCTGCAGAACGGCGCCGACATGCTGTGGATCGAAACTGCAACGCCGAATGTTGCCGAAATCGCCCACATGGTTAACCGCGTCAAGGAAGTGGTTCCGAACGCCAAGCTGGTTTACAACAACAGCCCGTCGTTCAACTGGACACTGAACTTCCGTCAGCAGTCCTACGATCGCTTCGTTGCCGAAGGCAAGGATGTTTCCGCCTACGACCGCGCCAAGCTGATGAGCGTTGACTACGACAACACCGAACTGGCCAAGGACGCTGATGAAAAGATCCGCACCTTCCAGGCCGATGCCTCGCGTGAAGCCGGTGTGTTCCATCACCTGATCACGCTGCCGACCTACCACACGACAGCTCTGCACATGCACGAGCTGACCAAGGGCTACTTCGGCGACCAGGGCATGCTGGCCTATGTGGCCGGTGTTCAGCGCAAGGAAATCCGTGAAGGCGTTGCCTGCGTTAAGCACCAGGCCATGGCCGGTTCGGACATCGGCGATGACCACAAGGAAATCTTTGCTGGCGAACAGGCTCTCAAGGCCGGTGACGACGCAAAGAACACGATGAACCAGTTCGGCGGCTAATCCCGCTCAGCTGTTTGAAAAAGGCCGCTTTTGCGGCCTTTTTCTTTTGATATTCGTCCGATGAGGCTTGCCGTCATAAGCCTGCTATAGGACACTCCCCAGTCACGAAAACAAGAACAATGAGGATACTCATGGTGTCGTACCAACCTGCATTTGCTTTACGCGCCCTCACCTTCTCCATGCTTTGCCTTGCTGCCGGCCACACCTTCGCAGGTGGTCTGGATCTGCCGTCCATCACGGCCAGTCATCAGGGCACATCAAACGCCAACGGCGCTGAAGCTCGCGATCCTTCGGTCATTTATTACAACCCGGCAGGCTTGGCACAATTGAAGGGCGGCTTGCAGGTTTCGCAAGGCTTTTCCGCGCTGATTCTCAACGGCAAGGTCGAAGCCAACAGAAACGAAACTCGGCATGGTGCTACTGACAGCATGCAAAAGTCCGATGAAGGCACTCCCATTGGCAATGACGCTGCTACCAATGGCGAAGCCGGTACATTCTGGCCACGCGTTCTGGCTGCAGGCGGTGCTTTCGTCTCGCTGCCCATTGATGACATGGTCACTGCCGGCATTGGCGTGTTTGCGCCAGGCGGTGGCAACCTGAACTTCAAGTCCGACTGGGCCGGCGCCTACCAGATCGACAGCATCGCCATCGAGTTGATCAATATCAACCCGTCCATCGGCATTCGCTTTGACGACAAGCACAGTCTGGGCTTTGGTGTTTCGGTGATCGCCGGCCACATTCGCCAGAAAACACAGATCGACATCGAAGGCGTCAAGCCATTCCTGCTGAAAAGCGCTGTTGATAGCGGCAGCGTAGATCCGGCCGGCATTCCCCTGCTGTCCACCCTGCTTTCAACCTGTGGCACCAACCCGATCAGCGCACTTTGTATTGCAGGCTATAACACGGCTGGCGACGCCTTGGTTGCGGAAGGCAGCAATGGCAGCGCGCAAGTTGAAATGTATGGCTATGGCCTCGGCTTCAACGCAGGCTACATGTTCAACTTTAATGATCATACTCGTGCCGGTTTGGCTTATCGCTCGGAATCAACCGTTAAGCTTCGTGGCACATTGGAATGGGATCTGGACGAGGTCAAAGGTACTGCCGTATTCAATAATGTGATCGGACCAGCCACTGGCGGCTACACCGGTGAGGATGCTCTGAAGAACTTCCTAGCAGATAATCTTCGCCCGGATACAACAACCAAGGGCGACCTCATTATTCCAGCGCGTACCTCGGCAAATATCTTCCATCAGCTCAATGACAAGATTGATGTGATGGCAGACTTCACCTTCATCGAAACCTCGGCCGTTGACAAGATTCGTGTCCAGTTTCTGGATGTTCAGAAAAATGGCAAGACAATCAAGCAAGGTGATGGCGGTATCGACACCAAATGGCGCGACTCGTTCAAGGTGTCACTCGGTGGCAACTATCGCTACGATGACAAGCTGACTCTGAAGTCCGGTATTCAATACGACAAGACGCCCGTTCCTTCGGCTGAGTATCGTCATCCGGGCGCACCAGACAGTGATCGCTACATGTTCTCGCTGGGTGCCAACTACAAGCTGAAGAAGAATCTGACACTGGATGCCGCTTATAGCGTCACTTTCCTGGCAGACTCCGAATCGAACTACACGGATCGTTGCCGTACCACCAATCGTGATGACGAGGATGGTACCTATAATCCGAATGGCGAATCGTGTACTGGTAACGGTGGCAAATTCAGCGGCCGCTTCTACGACACTTCGATTCAAACGCTTGGCGTTCAGATGAACCAGAAGTTCTGAACCTGATGCAGCGATAAACTGCACCAAATGAAAAAGCCGGCTTGATGCCGGCTTTTTCATTCATGGCGGCCGTCGCCACGCCCCCACTCATTCAGATCGTTATATTGACCAGCGCCAGCTCATTAGGCTGCCGCTCGCGCATTGCCACCTTCACCCGCTTCTCTTCCAGCCCGGCGAAATCAAACACGTTGCTGTCGGCCAATTGCGACGGCGCAATGTTCTGAATCGCCGTGAACATGCTGTCCAGACGCTGCGGGAACTGCTGATCCCAATCCCTCAGCATCTGATTCACTTGCGCACGCTGCAAATTCGCCTGCGAACCGCACAGATTGCACGGGATAATCGGAAACTCCTTTAGCGCGGCATATTCCGCAATATCCTTTTCTTTGCAGTAGGCCAATGGCCTGATCAGAATATTCTTGCCATCATCTGAAAGCAGCTTGGGCGGCATGGCCTTCAAGCGGCCATTATGAAAGAGATTCAGCATCAGGGTTGCCATGATGTCATCACGATGATGGCCCAGCGCCACTTTGGTGGCTCCGATTTCCTGCGCAAATGCATATAAGTTGCCACGGCGCAGCCGGCTGCAAACAGCACAGTAGGTCTGCCCTTCAGGGGTCAGCTCCTTGACGATGCTGTAGGTGTCTTTCTCAAGAATATAAAAAGGCACGCCGCGCTGGGTCAGGTATGCAGGCAAGACCTCTTCCGGAAAGTCAGGCTGCTTCTGATCAAGATTGACTGCAACAATCTCGAATTTGATGGGCGCACTGATTTGCAGATTGAGCAGAATTTCCAGCATGGTGTAGCTGTCTTTGCCTCCGGACAGACATACCATGACCTTGTCGCCATCCTGGATCATGTTGTAATCCGCGATAGCCTGCCCGGTCAGGCGCCTCAGACGCTTCTGCAGCTTGTTGAAACGAAACTTGCGCTCAGCCTCTTGCGTGGCGGCCGGATTCGCATCGTGAAGCGGTGGCTGGAACTCGGGTAACGTGGACATAAAAAGCACCTCATGGAGAGGCGCGAATTGTCCTAAAACTCCTGCACGGTGTAAACCGGCTTAGAAGCGCTGATTCAGCTGTACGCCCAGCGAATTGACATAGGTGTTGCTGAATCGCCCCTTGAAGCGATCGGCATTGCCGGTGCATTCGTTGGTCGCCTGCACGTTGTTGAACGTGAACAGGTGCAGGCCCTCGATGTTCAGGTCGCGGGCGACCTTGCTGAAATCTTCGCCGGCCTTCAGCCGCGCCGACGCCAGCCCGATGCGCTGCTGGCGCTCGGCCTGCACATCGGCCGCCGCGCCCTCGGGCACCGTGACCAGGATCTGCGCCAGGTTGATCTGGTTGGCCGTGGCCGACTTGCTGCGGCGTTCGTCGAGCACGCGG
>CALEYY010000141.1 GCA_937928295.1 uncultured Moraxellaceae bacterium | reverse complement strand
TTAGGCCGCTCGTTAATGACAGCGTGTAGCTTAGGTTGGGGTTTAAGTCAGCTTCCGGGTCAATACTGAGGTGGTTGCCCTGCACTAACACGCGTGCCGGCACCAGCGTTGTACCTTGCAGCAACCGTATGGTGGTTCCGTACTGCACCGTCTTGCTGTCGACAGGCTGGGTCATCAACAAACGAATCGTTGCAAAATCAATAATGCCCAGTGGCTTACTACCAATCAGGAAATTCGTGGGTGCCGGCGTGAGCTGTGCCACTTGGAAATCGGGCGTTAGCGATTGCAGATCCGTTGGGCCTTCAAAAGCAGCGCGCGTCGTAAAGGTCAACGGCGGATAGGATGGCGGCTGCAAAGCAACATTGCCGCTGGTGAGCGGAATTGTTTGGCCGACAATGGTGTACTGCGTCTTCGGCTGCAACGGCTTTATCGGCGTGATCACCACCCCTTTACCGTCTGGCACCGGAACTACTTCAAAGTCCTCGCTGACCGTGCTTCCTGCGGGCCTAATCGCGAATAGTGACTTTAAAGTTTGATTCTGCGCTAGCATCAAAGCGTGCGAGAAGCGCAGCACGATGGGCGCAGAAGGCACCACATCGGTTTGTCCCAACATGGGATAGGCATAAACCAAACTACGCTCTATATTTGTTATGCCTGCCGCTGGGTCCGGCATGGTCGGCACCACTGGCGTTTGCTGGCGTCCACTGCCACCACTACACGCGCTGAGCAGAACGATCAAACCACTCGCAATAAGTTTTTTCATGTCAGCGCTCATCAGAAGGTCAAGTGGATGGCAGCATTAAGCACGCTGACATCGCCACCTGTTGTTGCAAACTCGCAACGGACTGGAGTCGTGCCGCCGGTATTATTTGGCACGCTGCCACAGCTCGCTGTCTGACCTTGCTGGTTACCCGCCGGCGCCGTGGTACTGATCTTAAAATCACGATCTTGCAACAGATGATATTGATAGCCGACATCGAGCCTCACCGGCTGGGATAAAAACAAGGCTTGTTCGATCAAGTACGAAAAACCAAGCCCCATCACGATCTTGTCGTTATCGACATAATTCACATTGAGCGACTCGGTGCTCTCCAGTGGCGACTGCTCGTAGCTGACACCGCCCAATACACTGAACTCCTTGCTCAATCGATACTCAAAGCCGGCACGCGGAATAAGCACATCTTTGAACTTCAACTGCCCGACATCCTTGATGGTATCGTTACGAAATTGCTCGTTAGCGCCAGACCAAAGCGCGTAGTCCATCGACGCACCTAAGCGCAGTTTGTACATGTTGTACTGAATGCCGGCCGAGAAGGTTTCTGGCTGATAGCCATCCAGCGTATTCACAATCAGCGGCAGCTTAGTAATCAGGTTGGGCACAACGGCATTGGCGTCGACAGTGGTGTTGTATTTCGACTCATAGCGCCAACTAGCTGCTGTTTCCAAGCCTTTTGCCCAGCAGTACTTCTGGTCAGGGCAGAGAATGTCACCCCAGTTCAAGTTACCCGACAGAATTGGCTGAATGGATGGCGCAGCAGTTACTTGCAGGCTTTCAAAACCGGTCGCGCCGCTTACTTGTGCCTGCGCGCCCAATTTTGCGCTCGCGTTCAGGGTAATGCGTGTGGACGCACCTACATCGACACCTTTGAACAAATTCAAGCCGGCCCCTAGGCTCAAAAACAACGACTGCTGACCGTACTTCAGAGATTGCGCGGTTTGATCCGAGGTTGAGCTGAATGCCAACAAATTAGTGCCCGTTCGCTCAGCGCCCAGCATGAAACCTAGAACAACTGCACGATCATCCTTGAGCATTTTGCTGAGATCTGACTTGAACCCTAACAAGATGTTGTAGTTCGAGTCGTCCTCAATAACATCGTCTTTGACCACATCATCGGGTTTATTCCAGCCTTTGGCTGTCAGCGACTGCTGTGTAAACAGCATGCCGGCGCTCATCGCCCCTTTGCGATCACGTGCTAAATACGCGGGGTTGTAATACACCGCAGAGGGCTGGTCGGAAAACATGGATAACGATTGTGCAGACGCAACATCAGCAGGAAACAGACCGAAATTAGAGCCAATATGGCCCAGACTTGCCTGTGCTACGGAGGCCGAGAGCACCAAAGTAGCGCTCATACTCAGACGCATGAAGACCGGACGCATTGTGTACTCCTCATTCTTGTTATGCATGCGGTTCGTGACCGCGATGTATTTTTATGTTGCGGCAAAGTTACCCGACCTTCCGGTCACAAGGCCAGCCAACGGTTGTACCATTTTTGTAATTACCATGAAAAATGCCTCCCGAAGGAGGCATTTTTGACTGCGCTGACGACTAGCGAAACACAGCTACGCTGGCGATCTGCACCAGCTCGATGGCTGGCTCCGGATATACGCCCAGCAGGAACATCAAAGCCGCCATGGCGATGACCATGATGCCGCCGAGACGAACACCCCAGAAGGTATCCGCTTCCATGCGACGCATGCCCGGTGTCGGCATGAACAGCGCAACGACCACACGCAGGTAATAGAACAGCCCAATAGCACTACCCACCACCAGTGCGCCGAGCAGCCACCAGAGCTGGGCATCAACACCGATGGCAGCAATGTAGAACTTGCCGATGAAACCGGCCGTGAACGGAATACCGGCCAAAGACAGCATCATCACCGTCAGTACCGCCGTCAGATATGGGCGACGCCAGAATAGGCCACGGTAGTCAAAAATGGCATCCGCATCCTTGCCGGTGTAGGGGCTGGAAGTCAGTGCCACCACACCAAATGCACCGATGGTGGTGACCACATAGGTCAGCAGGTACATGTTGATTGCCTCAAGCGACAGTGCACCGCCGGCAACAATGGCCACCAGAATGTAGCCGAAGTGGGAAATCGACGAATAGCCGAGCAGACGCTTGAGATTGCTCTGATTCAGAGCCAACAGGTTACCCACGGCGATAGACAGGAATGCCAAACCTGACAGAAGATTTACCCAAATACCCGTATGCGCCACCGGCACTTCCACGAACAAGCGCAGCAGTACGGCAAAGACAGCGACCTTGCTGACGGTGGCGAGATAAGCGCCAACGGGAGCCGGAGCACCTTCATAGACATCCGGCGTCCAGAGATGAAACGGGGCCAGCGAGAGCTTAAATGCCAGTGCCATCAGAATCATGGCGAAACCGGCCAGCGCGAACGGACTGATGATGCCAGCCGTGGCGAGCTGCGCACCGAGTGCGCCAAAGTTCAGCGCGCCGGATTCAGCATAGAGCAGCGCCATCCCGAACAGCATGAATGCCGATGCCGCCGCCGATAGCACGAGGTATTTGATGCCGCCTTCCAGCGAGCGCTTGTTGCGGAAGGTGTAGGCGACCAGACCGTAGACCGGAATCGACA
>CALEYY010000140.1 GCA_937928295.1 uncultured Moraxellaceae bacterium | reverse complement strand
CATTTGTGCTGGAGCGCCAAGAAAAGCCCTATCGCCGATTGTCGGCAACGCTGATGTATGCCGCTGGCAAGCCATTTCTGATCGAGACCGGTGAGGGCACGATCACTGAGGCTCGTGCCGTGCTGATTGCGCCCAAGGTGCTGCGCCGACGCATCGTAGCGGTGGACAGCGATCTGATGATTTGTGATCTGTCTGTGGCGACGCCGCACTTCAATGCCGTGGCCTCGCTGCTCGGTGGCGATGATGTGACCGTGTTGGATGCTGCCTGTTTCGCGAGCCTGAATGATGAGATCGCCTTGGCGCAGAAGGCCGAGCTGCCGGTCGAACGGGTGCCGGTGCTGATCGACAATCTGATTTTTGCGCTTACTGGCGAGCGGCCGGAGGCACTGCCGCTGCATCCGCGCATCGCGCAGGTGCTGGCGCTGATCGAGGAATCATCGCTGGATGCGGTGTCGTTGCCGTGGCTGGCGGAGCAGGTGCATCTGTCGCCCTCACGCCTGCGTCACCTGTTCACAGAGCAGATCGGCTGCAGTCTGACGCATTATTGCCGCTGGTCGGCGGTGTGGAAGGGCGTGTGGCTGTGGACGCGCGGCATGTCGCTGCTGGATGTGGTGGTCGAGACCGGCTTTCACGATATGGCGCACATCAACCGAGCCTTCAATGAGGTCTTTGGATTGAATCCTTCGTCACTCGCCAATGCGGATCAGATGCGGCTGATGCGCTGCCCGTTGATCTGACTTCTGGCCTGACCATCTGTCTTAAAAACCGTGATTTGACCGCCTCATACAAGTGATATAGCCATCTCATACAAGCGTTGCGAGGGTCGGGGTTCGCAGAATAGCGATCATCGAACTGAGAGACTGGCATCATGTCTGCAATCGTTATTTTGATCACCGGTGCGGCATCTGGCATAGGTCGTGCGCTGGCGCTGAACGCGCATGCTCGCGGTCACACCGTCTATGCCACCGATCGCGATACTGAGGCGCTGGCCGGTCTTGCAGCGCTGGGCCTGCGCACGCAACGGCTGGATGTGACCTCGGCCGCTGACATCGCGGCGCTGGTGGCGCGTCTCGACGCCGACGGTGTCGGTCCGGATATGCTTATCAATAACGCCGGCTTTGGTGCCATCGCGCCGGTGCTGGAGATTGCGCCGGAGCGTCTGCGCGCTCAGTTCGAAGTCAATGTCTTTGCCATCGTCGCACTCTGCCAGGCACTGGCACCGCGCATGATGGCGCGTCGGCAAGGGCGTATCGTCAACATCGGCAGCATCTCCGGCCTGGTGACTACGCCGTTCGCCGGAGCCTACTGCGCCAGCAAGGCTGCCGTGCATGCCTTTTCCGATGCCTTGCGCATGGAGCTGAAGCCTTTCGGCGTCCGCGTGATGACTGTGCAGCCGGGCGGTATCCGCTCCGACTTCGGCGCAGCTGCGGCACAAGCGGCGAGTGCTGGCCTGTGTGCGGACTCGCGCTATGCTGCTGTGGCAGACGGCATTCTGGCGCGCGCCGATGCGTCGCAAGACGGCGCGATGTCGGCCGAGGACTTTGCCGAGCGTATGCTCACTGAAGTCTTGGCAGCCCAGCCGCGCGCTGTGATTCGCATTGGCCGTCACAGCACGCTGTTGCCGCTGGCAAGTCAGCTTGTGCCCACACATTGGCTGGATGCTCGCCTGAGCCGTGAGTTCGGACTTGAGCGTCTGGCTGCTGCAAATTCAACCCATACACCCCAAGGAGAAGAAAAATGACAACGCCCTTGCTGGAGCAACTGACCCCGCCCGGCGGCTGGCAAACGCCGGGCCGCGTGCGCCTGGCACCGCTGACCGCCGAAACTTCGACGCGCTCGCAACGCGTGCTCATGCGCGTGGTGAACAAGGTTGGCAAGCTGGAGGCATCCAACCTGTTTTTGATGCTGATGCGCAACTTCCGCCTGTTCTGGAACTGGCTGATGTTTGCCAAGAATTTAATGCCCTATGGCCAGATTGATCGTCGTGATACGGAGCTGGTCATCCTGCGTGTGGGCTGGAACTGTCGCTCGCGTTACGAGTGGGGTCAGCATGTGGACATCGGTCTGCGCGCCGGGGTCAGCGCCGAAGACATCGCGCGTATTCCGCTGGGGGCTGATGCGCCGGGCTGGGAGCCGCACCTGAAGGCGCTGATGCAGGCCTGCGACGAGTTTCATCACGATCGCATGATTGGCGAAGCCAGCTGGGGCGTGCTGGAGGCGCATTACGGGCCGCGCTTGCTGATTGAGGTGGTCATGCTGATCGGTCATTACGAGATGCTGGCTGGCGTGCTCAACAGTACCGGCTTGCCGCTGGATACCCGGCTGGAAGGCGTGCTGGCGGCTGCGCCGATTCATGGTCGTCGCGCATGAGCGTTGATTTTTCAGGTCGTGTGCCTCGGTTTGATTGCACGGCCGGGACGGTGCTGGGCTGGCGTGATGTCGAGGTGATTCGGGCCACGGGCATACGCTATGCCTGGGCCGAACGCTTCGAGCCGCCTGTACCTGAACCGGCGGCGTCACAGCAGATTGTGGCCATGTCCCGGGCTCCGGCTTGCCCGCAGCTGCCCGATCCGCTCGGCAATGAGCTGCTGGGGCCATATATGGCCACACTCCCTTGCGATGAGCATTGCCAGCACTTGTCGATCACCATGCCGGGTGATCTAAAACCCGGCGAAAAGCTGCCGGTCATGGTCTGGATACACGGTGGCTCCTATACCAATGGCGCAGGCGATGCCCCGATCTACGATCCGGCTGCACTGGTCAGCGAGCAGCGGGTCGTCGTGGTTAACATCACCTATCGGCTGGGCCTGTTCGGCTTTCTCGGTGGTTGGGAAGGGCGACCGGCCAATCTCGGCCTGCTCGATCAGATCGAGGCTCTGCGTTGGGTGCGTGCCAACATTTCGGCCTTCGGCGGTGATGCTGAAAATGTCACGCTGTTTGGCGAATCCGCCGGCGGTGACGCCATCGCTCACCTGATGATCGCCGAGGGCACGAAAGGGCTTTTCCGGCGCGCGATCATCCAGAGCGCGCCGTTTGGGATTAGCAGCAATCGCGCTGGAATGAACCGAGCGATGGCCCGCGAAGCCGAGTCACTCGATGCCGACATGCCGGCAGAAGCGCTGGTGGCCGCGCAGGCCGCCGTGGCTGCACAAGCGGCATCTTATGGCTTGCGCGGCGGCATGCCGTTTGGCACGCAATACGGGTTTCATCCGTTGCCCGCCGAGAAAGAAAGAGAGGCGGCGTGGCGTGCTGTGGCCAGAGATATTGATGTGCTGGTCGGCAGCACGGAATGCGAAATTGCATTTTTTGTCTCTGCAGATCCGCTGCTGTCGGCCATCAGGGCTATCCCGTTAATAGGCAAGGTACTGTGCTCGGCGGCGGTGGCCGTAGCCACCTGGCAGGTCTATGGCGCCGGCGTAAAGACCTTTGCACGCCGCCATCAGCGTGCGGGCGGCCGCGCGTTCAGCTACCGCCTGCGCTGGGGCAGCGCGAAAAATCCCTATGCATCAGCGCATACCAGCGATTTGCCCTTGCTGCTAGGCAACCGCGCGGCCTGGGCCGATGCGCAGCTGGTCGCCGGCGAATCATGGGACGACTTCGAGCAGAAGGGCCGCGTCCTGCGCCGGCTCTGGGCAGGCTTTGCCCGTACCGGCATGGTGCCGGCGACGAACATTGATGGCTTGATCAACATACAGCGTGGCTGATTCCTGCGATGAGCAAGGATGAACGAGAACTAATATGGCAAAGAAACTCTCCCTGCTGGATTCCGGCTGGCTGATGATGGAAACCCGCGAAACGCCGATGCATGTCGCGGGCCTGCAGCTGTTCACGCTGCCCGAGGATGCCCCGGCGGATTATCTGGAGCAGCTCTACCAGCGCATGCTGGCGGTGCCTGCGGTGGGTCGTCCGTTCAGTCAGAAGCTCAGCTCACGCCTGCCCGGCGCGCTTGATGCGAGCTGGGTTGAGGATGAGCATTTCGACATCCAGTACCATGTTCGCCATTCGGCTCTGCCGCGACCGGGACGCATTCGCGAGCTGCTGGCACTGGTGTCGCGCCTGCACGCGCATCGTCTGGATCGCAGCCGACCGCTCTGGGAGTGCCATCTCATCGAGGGCGTCGAGGGCAATCGCTTCGCGGTCTACACCAAGATGCATCATGCCATGATCGATGGTGTTGCCGGGGCTCGCCTGATGGCCTCGCGCATGGCCAAGACGGCGGATGAGATCGTGCCGATGCCGTGGTCGGCCGAGTGGCAGGCGCGTCTGCCGCGTGCGCCGAAGCCGGCGCTGGTGGCGCGTGCCAAGGCCACGGCCATGCAGAGTCTGGGCAGCTTTGGTCGCGGAGCCGGTCAGCTCGCCGAGATGATGCGCCTACCCATCGATGGCCATGCCAAATCAATCTACCGTGCGCCGAAGACGCTGTTCAACAAGCCGGTGACCGGCGCTCGCCGCTTTGCCGCGCAGTCGTGGTCGCTGGCGCGTATCAAGGCTGTCGGCACGCGCTTGGATGCCACCGTCAACGATGTCTTCTTGGCCATGTGCGCCGGCTGCCTGCGCGAGTATCTGCTGAGTCAGGATGCCCTGCCGCCTGAGGCGCTGGTGGCGCAGGTGCCAGTGGCCCTGCGCAGCGCCGAAGAGGCGGACGAGGGCGGCAACGCCATTACGGCGGTACAGGTCAGTCTGGGCACGCATCTGGCTGACCCGATCGAGCGTCTGCGCGCGATTCAGGAGTCCATGGGAGCGGTCAAGACCCGCCTCGGCGGCATGAAGAAAGACGAGATTTTTGCCCTGACCGCGCTGACCAACCTGCCATTGTCATTGGGTCAGGTCACCGGCGTATCCGGCCGCGTCAGGCCGTTGTTCAATTTGGTCATCTCCAATGTACCGGGGCCGCGCGAGCCGCTCTACATGGCCGGTGCGCGCATGGAAGCCAACTATCCGGTCTCGCTGATCTGGCATGGCTATGCCCTCAACATCACGGTGACCAGCTATCTCGACAATCTCGATCTGGGCATCATCGCTTGCCGCGACACCATCCCCGGTGTGCAGCGCATGCTCGATCATCTTGAAGCTGCCTTGGCAGAACTGGAGTCTCTGGCATGAACAAGCCATCTTGCTCTACCGCGCTGATTACCGGCGCATCAGCGGGCATTGGTGCGGCGCTGGCGCGCGAATTTGCT
The DNA here is from genome assembly GCA_937928295.1 of uncultured Moraxellaceae bacterium. Lineage (GTDB taxonomy): Bacteria > Pseudomonadota > Gammaproteobacteria > Pseudomonadales > Moraxellaceae > Perlucidibaca. The sequence goes on along the minus strand of CALEYY010000140.1, from coordinate 800 downwards.
GCCAATGGCCATGACCTGATTCTGGTCGCGCGCAGTGCCGGCAAGCTGCAGGCGCTGGCGGATGAGCTGAGCGCACAGCATGGCGTCCGCGCCGAGATCATCGCGCAGGATCTGGCTGCACCGGATGCGGCGGCAGTGGTTCATGCGGAAGTGCAGCGGCGCGGTCTGACCGTGGATATCCTCGTCAACAACGCCGGCCTGCTGTTTGAGGGGCCGTACTGGGAGACGGCGCTGGCCAGCCATCAGCAACTGGTTCAGGTCAATATCGGCGCGGTCATGGCGCTGACGCATCACTTCCTGCCGGACATGCTGGCGCGCGGGCAGGGGCGTGTGCTCAACCTGGCGTCGACATCGGCCTTCCAGCCGGTACCGTATCTGGCGACCTATGCCGCCACCAAGGCTTTCGTGCTGTCGTTCTCCGAGGCGCTGGCCATCGAGCTGAAAGGCCGGGGTGTGACGGTAACGGCGCTGTGCCCCGGCTTCACCGAGACCGAGATGATCGCCAAGGACGGGGGCAAGTCCATGACTGTGCCGCTGGTGCGCAACATGACGGCTGAGGAAGTTGCGCAAGAAGGCTATGTGGCGTGCATGACGGGCCGCCCGCTGCATGTGAACGGGCTGGCCAATCGTGCGCTGGTTACGCTGGGTCGTTTGCAGCCAAAAGTCTTGCAGCGTTGGGTGATTGAGCGCATTGCCAAGGCGGGGGTTTTGTGAGGCTGCCTTGGTTGTGCATCTGAGAAATTCCATTTAAAGTCCTAGATCATTACATTAAACAATGTGACAGTTAGTAAAGACTTTTT
>CALEYY010000139.1 GCA_937928295.1 uncultured Moraxellaceae bacterium | reverse complement strand
CTGCGTCTCCTTGTCGAAATAGATCAGCACATTGCGGCAGAACAGCACATCGTAGGGGCCATCCACCGGCCAATCAGGGGCCAGTAAATTGAGCTGGCGAAAACTCACCATCTGCTGCACCGCCGGCTTGATGCGAACCATGCCGGCACGCGCGCCGGAACCACGCAGAAAGTACTTCTTGTAGCGCGGCTCCATGCGCTCGATGCGATCTTCGGTGTAAACACCCGCCTCCGCCTTCGCCAGCACATTGGTGTCGATGTCGGTGGCCACGATTTCCACATGTGATGCAGCAGCGCCCAAGGTTTCCAGCACCGTCATGGCAATCGAATACGGCTCCTCGCCCGTCGATGCCGCACTGCACCAGATACGAATGGTCTGACCCGCCTTGCGCTTGAGCAGCTCAGCCAGAATCGGAAAGTGGTAGTCCTCGCGAAAGAACGCCGTCAGATTCGTGGTCAGGCTGTTCACGAACGCCTCCCACTCCTCCTTGTCGGTTTCGATCAGGCCCAGGTACTCGGAAAAACTGGTGATGCCGGTGGCCCGAAGGCGTCGGATCATGCGGCTGTAAACCATGTCCTGCTTGGCATCCGAAAGACGAATGCCAGCGTGGTCATAAATGAGTTTCTGCACCACCTTGAAGTCACGCTGGCTGAAATCAAAGCTGCGCTCCTTGTCGAGAATGCTGACATGCGGCTTCATAGAAACCTCCAAGCATGAAAAACGAACTCAGGCGCAGGTCATCCTGCGCCTGAGCATGGGCTCAGAACTCTTCCCACTCGTCATCGAGCTTGGCAGCAGCCGAGGAGCGTGGCTTGCTGCGAGTGGTGGCCTGGCGTACCGGCAGCCGCTCAACATTCGACGGCCTGCCATTGCCCGGCTTATCGGCACGGCCTGAGATGCGGAACACGCCCACAGCCTGCTTCAGATTCGACGCCTGATCCTCCAACGACTGCGCCGAGGCTGCCGCCTGTTCCACCAGCGCCGCGTTCTGCTGCGTGGTTTCATCCATGCTGGTAATGGCCTGGTTAAGCTGCATGATGCCGGTGCGCTGCTCTTCCGAAGCGCTGGAGATTTCCGTCATAATCGACGACACCCGCTGCGTCGACTCCACAATCTCTTCCATGGTCTTGCCGGCAGTTTCCACCAGTTTGTAACCGTTCGAGACCTTATTCACCGACTCCGAAATCAGCTCCTTGATCTCTTTCGCGGCCGATGCAGAACGCTGTGCCAGGTTGCGCACTTCGCCTGCCACCACCGCAAACCCACGACCCTGCTCGCCGGCACGCGCCGCTTCCACCGCCGCGTTGAGCGCCAGAATGTTGGTCTGGAAGGCAATACCGTCGATCACATTGATGATCTCGGCAATCTTGCTCGACGATTCGGCGATGGCACCCATGGTGGTCACCACTTCACTGACCACACGACCGCCGCGATCCGCCACTTCCGACGATGTCCGCGCCAGCTGGCTGGCCTTGGTGGCATTGTCGGCGTTGTTGCGCACGGTGTTGGTCAGCTCTTCCGTGCTCGATGCTGTCTCTTCCAGGCTGGCCGCCTGCGACTCGGTACGGCGCGACAAGTCGGCGTTACCGGCGGCAATTTCCTTGGCTGCGTTGTTGATCGCCTCGGTGGCATCGGTAATGGTGCTGGCGATGCTCTTCAGCTGCGCCACGGTGGCGTTGGCATCGATCTTCATCTGCGCAAAGGTGCCGCGATAATCACGCTCGATGGTCTGCGTCAGGTCGCCCTGAGCCAGCGCATTGAGCACGCGCACTACATCGGCTAGGCCGTTGTCGGCCGCTTCAACAAACATGTTGAGGTCGTGCGCCAGCGTCTTGAAGAAGCCCTCCTTGTCATCCACACGGATGCGCTGCGAGAAGTCGCCGGCAGCCGCCGCCTCAACCATCGCCGCCACTTCCTTCTCGGCAGCCAGTTCGGCAGTACGGTCAACCCACTGGCAAACACGGCCAAGGTAGACACCGCGCGAATCAATAACCGGATTAGTGGACAGACGGATGATGCGATCACCCACTTTGCCTTCGGCCATCATCGGCTTTTCCAAGCGACCTTTGGTAATGGCCAGCAGCGCCGGATCCGTCAGCGACTCGGCCAGCGGATGACCGAACAACTTGTCTACCGCGGCCGAACTCTTGAAGATTTGCTCCAACAAGGTACGGGCAGCCGTATTGGTGTGGAACAGATTGTTTTCTTCATTCGACAGTGTCACCGGCGAACTCACATTATCTAGCGCGAAACCGATGCGCTGTGCTTCGTCAGCGGCACGCTGGCTATCGGCCATGTCGAAGCGTAGTTTCACGAACATCGATTTGAAAGCATCCGACACATCGCCAATTTCATCGGCACGATCCTTCACCACCATCAGCGAGAAGTTGCCTTGGGCAATTTCCTGCATTTGCTTGCGCATGCGCAGCAGCGGCTGAGTCGTGGCCGAATACAGGCGCTGCAGCAGACCGGCAATGAGCAGACCGCCGAGCAGCATCGTGGCGAAAATCCCCATGCGCTGGCGTGCATGCTCGGCAGTGATGTCTGCTGCCATGGCATGAACCGTTTCTTCCTTGACTGCTGTCAGCTGCGAGAACTTGTCACTGATCGGATCAATGCGACGATAGAGCGGGCCGTCGAACGCACCCAGCTGACCGGTGACCATGCCTGGCGAGGCGGCAAGGCGCTGCTTCAGCTGTGAAATATCAAACGCCGCCTGCTGTCGCAGCACATCGGCCTCGGCGAGCAAGGTGGCGGCTTTATCAGAGTGCTGCAACGCCTTCAGTGCCTGCCAGTTGCTGGCAATGCTGGCTTCAGCCTTCTCCACACGCGCCAGTGCAACCCCCGAGTTGGTCACCCCGGCGTTGGCCTTGTTCACGGCATCAATGATATCCACGCCATAAGAAGCCGCGATCTTGCTGATCAGCGAATTCGCCTCAAGACGCTGATTGGCAATATCTTCGATGTCGCGATCGGCATTGCCGATTCCAGTCAGACCCAGCCCGCCAACCAGCAGCCAGAGCGCAATCGTGACCACGAAGATGCTGCCGATACGTGCGCCAAGCCGAATTTCATTGAAGCGATTAAGCATGCCTTTGAAACCGCCAGACATGACACGACCTTCATTCAGGGTCGCTGTGGTTTCCTTGTTGCGCATCTTGCGATACAGCTCGTCGGCCATCTCGACCTGCTTGCGCTCAGGTCGTGAACGCACCGACATGTAGCCGACCACGGTGCCGTTCTGGAAGATCGGCGACGCGTTGGCCATGACCCAGTAGTGGTCGCCATTTTTGCAGCGATTCTTCACGATGCCGCTCCAGGACTTGCCCGCCTTCAGGGTTTCCCAGAAGTCGCGGAACGCCTCTTGCGGCATGTCCGGGTGGCGCAACATGTTATGGGGCTGACCCATGAGTTCGGTTTCCGTGAAACCGCTCATTTCGATCAGGGTACGGTTCACATAGGTGATCGAGCCCTTCAGATCGGACTTGGACAGAATGTAGCGGCCCTCGTCTAGGTGACGCTCGACGCCGGTCACAGGCAGGTTGCTTCTCATTTTTGCTCTCCGGTTGTTTGCGTCAGGCGGCATCGGCCACAAGGGCCATGTCCGGACTGCTCATCAAGGTTTCAATGTCCATCAGAATCACCATGCGTTCATTCAGGGTCGCCAGGCCGCGAATGAAGCGCGTATCCAGCTCGCCATGCAGCGGCGGAGCTTCACGAATCTCTTCAGGGTCGAGCTGAATCACATCTGAAACGCTGTCCACCACCACGCCCACCACCCGATCAGAAATGTTCAGGATGATGACCACCGTGAAGGCGGTGTACTCGGCACTGCCCAAGGAAAACTTCAAGCGCAGATCAACAATCGGCACGATGATGCCGCGCAGGTTGATCACGCCCTTGATGAAGCCCGGGGCATTGACGATATGGGTGACTTTTTCATAGCAGCGAATCTCCTGAACCTTCAGGATATCGATGCCATATTCCTCGGCACCCAGCGCAAAGGTCAGAAACTCCTGACCGGTGCGCGGCTTGCCATCCTGGGGTTGATGCCTTTCCATAAGATTCTCCTAAACGGCACAGGCCAATGGCGGGCGCTTGGCCAGACGCAGCACTTCCGACACATCGAGAATCATGGACACACTGCCGTCGCCCATGATGGTCGCGGCGGAAATACCGGGGACCTTGCGGTAATTGGATTCGAGACTTTTGATGACAACCTGGCGCTGACCCAGCAGCTCATCCACAAAGAGCGCGGCGCGGCCACACTCGGTATCCACAATGATGAGGATGCCCAGCTCCGGGCGATCCGACAGCGGCGTCAGGCCGAAGACCTCGTGCAGCGCCACCAGCGGCAGATATTCGCCACGCACATAGACCACACGGCCGCTGCCGGCCACCGACTTCACATCCTCCGGGCGCGGGCGCAGCGATTCCATGATGGTGGTCAGCGGCACGATATAATTGTTCTCGCCGATACCGACCGACATGCCGTCCATGATGGCCAGCGTCAGCGGCAGGCGGATGCTGATGGTGGTGCCCTTGCCCGTGATCGAATTGAGCTCGACACGGCCGCCGAGCTGCTCGATGTTACGGCGCACCACATCCATGCCCACACCGCGCCCAGACACATCCGTGACGGCTTCCGCCGTGGAAAATCCCGGTGCAAAAATCAGCTGCCAGATGTCTTGGTCGGTCGGATTTTCCGGCACGAAAACGCCACGCTCACGGGCCTTGGCCAGCAGCTTGTCGCGATTCAGGCCACGGCCATCATCGCGAATCTCGATCACCACACTGCCACCCTGATGACAGGCCGTGAGCGTGATCAAGCCCTTGCTCGGTTTGCCGGCAGCCTCGCGCTCGGCCACAGTTTCAATGCCGTGATCCACGCTGTTGCGAATCAAATGCGTGAGTGGATCGGTGATTTTTTCGATCACGCCGCGATCAATTTCTGTGCCTTCGCCGACGGTACGCAGCTCGATCTGCTTATCGAGCTTGCCGGCCAGATCGCGTACTAAGCGCGGAAACCGGTTGAACACCGAGCTCACCGGCAGCATACGGATGCTCATCACCGACTCCTGCAGCTCGCGCGTGTTGCGCTCCAGCTGTTGCAGGCGCTCCTGCAAGCGCTCCAAATCAATCGGCTCATCCGTGACCTGCCCAAGCTGAGCGGTCTGCGCCAACATGGACTGGGTAATGACCAGCTCGCCCACGAGATTGATGAGTTGATCCACGCGCTCCACACTGACGCGAATCGAGCTTTGCTCGCTGGCTGGCGCTGCCGCCTTGCTGGTGTCTTTCTGCACGGTGGCAATGTCCACGACCGTGGCTTCAACAGGCAGATTTGCTTCCACCGGCGCACTCGCCAGCAAGATCGGCTCGTTGCTGTCATCCGCCGCAATCGCGCGAATCCTGGCGATGACCAGCTCCACGCGCTCGGCCGGCACGGCCTCGCCGCCCTGATGCGCCGCAAGCTGATCCAGCAACACATCACGCGCCACCAGCGTGATATCAATAATGCGTTCCGACAGTGCCAGCTCCTGCTTGCGCACGCGATCCAGCAGCGTCTCCAGATCGTGGGTAACCGCCGCCATATCGGGAAAGCCGAAGGTCGATGCGCTGCCCTTGATCGAATGCGCAGCGCGGAAAATGGCGTTGAGCTTCTCACTGTCGGGATGATCCCGATCCAATCCCAGCAGCAGCGTCTCCAGGCTGGCGAGATGCTCACCCGCCTCCTCGAAGAAGATGGCGTGAAACTCGCTCAGATCATTGTCAAAGTCGTCATCGAAGCTCATCACGCGTACTCCGGAATCAGACTGGTAATAAACAGAGAATCAAGCGGCCTTTGCCATAACCATCAATATCGACAATCAGATCCAGGCAACACTCGCTGCTCAGACTGCCCAGCACCGCCGGCAGCGGCTGGCCCGGCATGACCTTATCCTGCAGGGTGACTCGAGAATTTTCGTGATGGGTAAACAGCCGCGACATGACATTGAGCACCTCGCCGAAAATCTCGGCCAGCGACTCATCCAGCTTTTGCGATGCCGTGGACTCAGCGGCCACCCGTGCCGGAATCAAGGCAAACGCCGCCGATGACGATGCGGCAAACGCGACATCCGCCATGCAGGCCACCACCAGCTGCTTATTGCCATTGTGATAGAGACCCGCCAGCGGCAAATGGCCATCGCCACCCGGCTTGGCAGCGGTCACATAGACCTCGCGCCGAACAAACGCCGACAGGGTCTGAGCAACATCTTCAAAACTCGGGAGCTGATAAGAAGTCATGATGGCGTTCCCTTAATCCATGTACTTTTCGAGGGCGCGCTGAAAGTCTTCCGGCGTGAACGGCTTGCCGATCAGGAAGGCCGCGCCCGAATCCTCGGCCAGCGTGCGCATTTCCTGACTGACTTCCGTAGTCACAAAGCCGAAAGGCGTCTTGTCGCCGTCTGAACGCAATTGCTGCAGAAATTCGATGCCGTTCTTGTTCGGCATGTTCCAGTCCGACAAAATCACATCGGGCCGTTCCTTCTGCACCAGGTCCAGTGCCTCGGCACCATCACAGGCCTCAACGATCTGATGGCCGCGATAACCGGCCTGCCGCAACATGTGACCAATGACCAGGCGCATGGCCTTGCTGTCATCTGCAATAAGTAATTTCATCTGTTATCCCTGCCCTGTTTACGCCATTCAGCATGCAGGCTTTCTCGGCACGCTTCTGTGGCGCTTGAGTCAAACAGGGGGGGATAAAGTTAGGAGAATTGCTGAGGAGTGTTGTCAGACCGTAGCCAAGCGCAACGCTTCGTAACCACGGTCTGTTTTCGGGAACTTAACGCTGCACCAGTGTCCGTGCCGCCGTTGCAAAATCACTGGCCGCCTTGTCATCGGGCTTACTCAACGCAGGCATGGCAACAGGAACCGTTACACCATACTGACACGCCGGTCGCTCCTTCATCACATCCAGCCAGCGCCGCAGATTTGCCAGGCCCTCAATGTCCACGCCCGACCAGCGATAGGTTCGCACCCAGCACCAGTTCGCGATGTCGGCAATCGAATACGCGCTGCCCGCCAGCCACTCGGCCTGACCCAGACGCGTGTCCAGCACCTCAAACAAGCGTCGGCACTCGTTCTGATAACGCTCGATGGCCACCGGAATTTTCTCCGGCAAATAGCGCGAAAACACATTCGCCTGGCCCATCATCGGGCCCACGCCGCCCATCTGGAACATCAGCCACTGCAGCGCCGCCATGCGCTCACGCGGGTTCGTCGGCAGCAACTTGCCGGTCTTCTCCGCGAGATGAATGAGGATCGCACCAGACTCGAAAATCACCAGATCGTCGGCATCGTGATCGACTAGCACCGGAATGCGACCATTCGGGTTCAGCGCCAGAAACTCCGGCGTTTTCTGGTCATTGGCCAGCAGATTCACCGCCACGGTTTCATATGGCAAGCCCAGCTCGGCCAGCGCCACAGACACTTTCCAGCCATTTGGCGTGGGGGCGGTATACAGCGTAAGTCCGGTTTTCTTTGAGGTCATGGCAAGGCTCGCTTATGTACGGAAAGTCAGGCTGAACATCAGGCGGAAGGGATGACATAAAGGCCGATCATGATGCAGTGGCAAGCAGCACCTGCCGCCACGAACACATGCCAGATGGCGTGGGTATAACGCACCTGCTTAGCCGCATAAAACGCCGCGCCGAGGGTAAAACACAGGCCGCCGGCCAGCAGCAGCCAGAAGCCCTCACGCGGCATGGCCTGCCACAGATCCTGAATCAGCAGCATCGACAACCAGCCCATCAGCAGATAGGTAATCAGCGACACGCGCTTGAAGCGATGAATGAAATAAATCTTGAAGACAATGCCAGCCAGCGCCAGCCCCCACACCACCCACAGCATGATCTGCGCCGACGCCGTATGCAGCGTCAGCATCAGCATCGGCGTGTAGGTACCGGCAATCAGCAGATAAATCGCGCAGTGATCCAAACGCTTGAACAGCGCCTTGGTCTGCACATGCGTGATGCTGTGATACAGCGTGGAGCACAGAAACAGCAGAATCAGGCTGGCCCCGTAAATCGCCACACCGGCCAGCTCGGGCGCGGCCAGCACAGGCATGGCCTTGACCATCAGCAGCGTCGCTCCCACGGTGGCAGCGATTGTGCCGATACCATGACTCACGGCATTGGCGATTTCTTCGGGCAGGGAATACGGCGTATCAGAAGACATAGGTGGGCAAGTTCCGGCTGAAGTTGACCGAATCATCGCGGATTGCTGCCGGGCTGTCTTGCTGAAAAGATGCCAAGCGACGAATACCAGCCTCACCTACTCACACACCAGTGTCCAGGCATGATCCGCCAATCGCAAACGCCCGTTCTCATCGAAACGCACGCCCTCGGCCTCCAGCCGCAAGCGCTGCATCGACTCCGACTCGCGCCCGGTCGGGCTGCGCGCACTGATCTCGCCCTTGGCATTGACCACGCGATGCCAAGGCACCTCGCTGTCTTCCGGCAAGCTGTTGAGTGCATAGCCGACTTGCCGCGCCATGCGACCCAGACCGCTGAGGCGAGCGACCTGCCCATAAGTCATCACGCAGCCGCACGGAATGCGACAGACAGTGGCATAGATGATGGCATTGCGTTCGTTCATGGCATCACATCCAAATCGGCGATTTTCATCATCTTATGCGCCTTTTGGCGCAAAAATAATGATTGCCATGCCAGCCAGCGCAGATCGGAAGAGCGTCGTGTAGGGAAAGAGTGTCTTCGCCTGTGTAG
>CALEYY010000138.1 GCA_937928295.1 uncultured Moraxellaceae bacterium | reverse complement strand
TGCCGATGTTGGCGTTGATCTTCACCAGGAAGTTGCGGCCGATGATCATCGGCTCCAGCTCGGTGTGATTGATGTTGGCCGGGATAATGGCGCGGCCGCGAGCGATCTCATCGCGGACAAACTCAGGCGTAATGATCTTCGGAATCGACGCCCCGAAGCTCTGACCCGGATGCTGATGATTGAGCAAGCCGGCATCGGCCAGATGCTCACGGCGCATGGTCTCGCGAATCGCCACATATTCCATTTCCGGCGTGATTATACCTTTGCGCGCATAGTGCATTTGCGTGACATTGGCACCGGCCTTGGCGCGACGCGGCTGGCGAATGTGGCCGAAACGCAGATGTGCGGTGGCAATGTCTTTCTCGCGCTGCAAGCCAAACACCGAGCTGACGCCGCCAAGCAGGTCGACATCACCACGCTCGTCGATCCAGTTGGCACGCACCGATGGCAGGCCCTGACGGATGTCGATCTTCACTGCTGGGTCGGTATACGCACCCGAGGTGTCATACACGATGACCGGCGCATTCTTTTCGCCGCCCATGTTGGTTGGCGTATCCGCCAGCGAAATCTCGCGCTGCGGCACGCGGATATCGGGGCGCGAGCCAGTGACATAAACCTTGCGCGAGTTCGGCAAGGGAGCGATGGCAGCAGCATCAACCTGAGCGGAAGTGCTCAGGAAGGCGGTTTCGGGCGAATTCATGCGAGTTTCCTGTTCGGGCAACGAGGCCGCCACAGGCAGCGCCAGCAAGGCGTGCGTTTGGGCAGCAAGATCAGCCCTGCACTATATAGCGGGGGGTTGAGGGCGACAACACGACCGCGAGCGACAAAAGGCGAATCCCGCACCAGCTTGCAGTTCGCGATGGCACGGCTTAGGCTCGGCAACATCCAACATACTCACGAGTATCTCGCATGCGTTTGCCCCGCCTCACTGCCTCCGCGCTTGCCTTCGGCCTGCTCTTTCCGTTGATTGCCCAGGCTGAGACGCTGGATTTGCTGGCGACCTTGCGACTTGCCGACCAGCACGACCCCAACCTGGCCGCCGTGCGCGCCAACGAACGCGCAGCCGAGCAAGGCCCGAACATCGCCCGCGCCAGCCTGCTGCCGCATCTGGTGGCTAATGGCAGCATTGGTGAAACCACGCTTGAGCAAGCCACAGGAAAAACCGATTACCGCAGCACACAATGGTCCGCCAAGCTCACGCAACCGCTTTTCGACTGGGCCAGCTGGCACCAGTACAGCGCATCCAGACTGCAGCTTTCACAGGCACAAAGCGATGCGCTGGATAAAACCCAAAATTTGTTTCTGGCCGTTTCGGAAGCCTATTTCGATGTGCTGCGGGCCGATGACAATCTGGCGCTCGCCATCGCTCAGGAAACAGCGCTCGACCGTCAGCGGGAACAGGCAGATGCCCGCTTCAAGGTCGGCCTGATCGCGCGTGCCGATGTCATCGAAGCAGAGGCCAAAAGAGACAGCGCTACCGCACAACGCCTGACGGCTGAAATCGGCCTGAGCAACGCACGCGAAAAGCTCAATGCCGCCGTGGGGCGTGACATTGGAACACTTGCCCGTCTGCAGGAAACGCTGCCGCTGGAAGCACCCGTTCCCGATGACGCCAATGCCTGGGCCGCCCTAGCCCGCGAACGCAACCCCGGCCTGATCGCTGCGCGCCTGCAAAGCGAAGCCGCACAATCCAACCGTCAGGCGCAGCAAGGCGGCTACCTGCCGCAAATCGGACTTTTTGCCAGTCGCAGCGTTCGCGACAACACGCATGTCAGCTCGGCAAACCCCTCCGTCTCGTTCAACTCCGGCGACTCCGATGTTTATGGCATTGAAGCTCAATGGGATCTGTTTGCCAGCGGTCGCACCCGCGCCCTCGTGCAGCAAGCCACGGATACTGCCGAAGCCGCCAAGCAGTCAGCGTTGGCGCGAGAGCACCAGATTGTCACCGCCGCACGCACCAGTTATCTGACCCTGAAGGCAGACAGTGCCCGACTGCAGGCAAGAGAACGCGCCCAGGCATCGGCACAACTGGCCTACGAGGCCACCAAGGCCGGCTACGATGTGGGCACCCGTAATATCGTGGATTTGCTGCTGGCTGAAACCAATGTGTATCTGAGCAAGCGCGACTACGCCAACGCCCGTTATGACTATGTCATCAACAGCCTGCGCTTGCAGGCGGCGGCGGGGATGCTCAGTGAGGCCAGTGTGGCCAGAATCAACGACTGGCTGATACCGTGATCAGATGAGCGGCAGCAGCTTTGCCAGCGCCACTGCCACCGCCGTCTCGACACGCAAGATGCGCTGGCCGAGATCAATGGTTTGCAAACCTGCGCGCTGCAACATCTCGACCTCGTAGGGAATGAAGCCGCCCTCGGGGCCGATGGCCAGAAGCTGCGGCTCGCGTACATCGCCCGGATCAACCAGGGCTCCACCCGGATGCGCCAGCCAGCCACGCCGCCCCTGCATCAGGGTCGGTAACTGATCTTCGACAAAGGGCTTGAAGCGCGGTGCCAACAGCACTTCTGGCAGCACCGTGTCACGCGCCTGCTCCAACCCCAGCACAAGCTGCTCGCGAATCGCCGCCTCGCTGAGCCAGGGACTTTGCCAGAAGCTTTTTTCCACGCGATAGCTATTCAGCAAGACCACCTGCTCAACCCCTAGGGTCGTCACCATCTGCAGGATGCGTTTGAGCATCTTGGGACGAGGCAAGGCCAGCAGCAAGATCACTGGTTGCTTGCGCGGCGGCGGCAAGGTCAGTGACACCTTGAGCTGCAGCGCCTCGGCATCCAGAGCAGTGACAATGCCATCACCCATCTGCCCATTGACGAGGCCAACCCGTAGCAGGTCGCCGACATCGGCACGGTGTACCGTCAACACATGCTGCAAGCGGCGGCCAAGCAGCGTGACGGTATCTGGCGCCGTGAAATCACTCGCTTCAAGCAAAATCAGATTCATGTAGGCAGCACGGGTGATAACAACAGCGGAGCAAGCAGCGCGAGCTGACGCGCCACAGCCCCCTGATTCGCCGCGATAACACGCAAGCCGGCATCACGGCGAGACTTAGCCAACACGGCATTCGTCATCAACTCATGCAGTGCCTGCGCCAGTTCGCTGGCATTCTGTATCGTCTGCAAGGCGCCTGCGCTTTTGAGCTCGGCATTGATGCTGGCAAAATTGAAGTCATGCGGGCCGGTCAAGGTCGGCACGCCCAGGGCCAGCGGCTCCAGCGCATTGTGGCCGCCTCTGGGCACCAGCGAGCCTCCCACAAAAGCGGCATCGGCCAAGGCCAGCCAGCTCATCAGCTCACCCATGCTGTCGCCCAGCCAGACCGCCGTGGTCGGTAAAACCGGCGTTTGCTCGCTGCGTCGCACACAACTCAGACCAGCCAGGCCGACCTGCTCAGCAACACGCTGGAACCGCTCGGGATGCCTCGGCACCAGAATCAGCAAGGCATCCGGCAACTGCTGACGCAACAACGCATGCGCGGCCAGCATGAAATCGTCCTCGCCCTGATGCGTACTGGCAGCTACCCAAATCGGCCGGTCACGGAGCGCCGGCTGTTCGCGCCAGGCATCGGCCAAGGCGGTCTGCTCAGCTGAGATGGTGATGTCGAACTTCAGGCTGCCCGTCACCTGCACACGAGCCACCGGCGCACCCAACGCACAAAAGCGCAACGCCGTGGCCTGATCCTGCGCGGCCACCACGCTCAAATTCATGAGCATTTCACGCGTCAGCGCGCCCGCCTTGGCGTAGCCACGCGCCGAGCGCTCAGAGAGGCGCGCATTGGCCAGCATCACCGGCAGCTCGGCACGGCGCGCCGCCGCCAGCGTGTTCGGCCACAGCTCCGTCTCCATCACCACCAGTGCTCGGGGCTGCCAGTGCCGCAGAAAACGGGCGACGGCCCTCGGATAATCATAAGGTGCGTAGACATGGCTAACGGCATCGCCCCAGATGGCGCGCACGCGCTCGGAGCCGGTGGGCGTCATGGTGGTGATGAGCAGGGGCAAGTCCGGGTATGCCGTGCGTATGGCCTGCACCAGCGGCTGTGCGGCCAGTGTTTCACCCACAGATACGGCATGAATCCAGAGCGGCTTTTGCGCGGGCGACGGCTGCGTACTGAAGCCCAGGCGCTCGCGCCAGCGCAGGCGATACTCCGGTGCTTTCCGCCCACGCAGCCACAGGCGCAGCCAGATCAGCGGGAAGACCAAGCGCAGTATTGCAGTGTAAAGCCAGCGCGGCACAGAGCGCTCCCGGACAGAAAGACTGGAGGCCGCCATTGTAGCCGCATACACTTGGCACTGTTACATGCTCCCGACCAAGGACCCTCATGGCTCGCATCACCCGCGTCAACGATGGCTTCGATACCGCCTGGCTGCACCCGCGCTTCTGGATGACCTGGCTGCTGGTCGGCTTCGCCTATGTGCTGGGCTGGCTGCCCTGGGCAATTCAGCGGCAGCTCGGCGCAGGCTTGGGCTGGCTGGCCTTTCAGCTGGTGCCCATGCGCGTCAGCGACACTCGCATCAATCTGAAGCTGTGCTTTCCCGAACTCAGTGATGGCGAGCGTGAAGCCATGGTGCGCGATGTCTTTCGCCAGGGCGGCATTGGTGTGATGGAAACCGCCGGAGCCTGGATGAAGCCGGTGGAATATCATCGCCGGCGTATCCGTGTTGAAGGCTTGCAGCATGTGCTGGATGCCAAGGCGCAAGGGCGCGGCGTCATCATTCTGGGCGCGCATTACAGCGGCCTCGACCTGAACGGCACCGCCGCATCGCTGTACTTCCCTCTGCACACAGTGTATCGCCCACAAAACAATCCGGTGCTGGACTACTTCATTCGCAATTGCCGAGGCAAGACCTACATCGGTCAGATTGACCACGCCGATATGCGCACGCTGTTCAAGGCACTGAAGGCCGGCGATGTGGTGTGGACATCAGTCGATCAGGATTTCGGCCTCAAGCAAGGCGTGATGGCACCGTTCTTCGGCTATCCCGCCGCAACATTGATCGCCACCTCGCGCATGGCGCGCGTGAACAACTCACCGGTGATCTTCGTGCACTTCATGCGCAACCCGGATGAGCAAACCTATACCATGCACTTCACGGCACCGCTGGACGGCTACCCCAGCGGCGATGACACCGTGGACGCCTCGCGCCTGAACAGCGAGCTGGAACAATTGATTCGCCGTGCACCAACACAATACATGTGGTTTCATCGTCGCTTCAAAAGTCGCCCGGCTGGTGAGCCTGCGCCATATACCAAGAAAAAACGGAAACGCTAATCCATGAAAATTCTTGTAACCGGCGGTGCCGGTTTCATTGGCTCTGCTGTAGTTCGTGAGCTGATCCAACACAGCGAACATAGCGTCATCAATGTGGACTGCCTGACCTATGCCGGCAACCTCGACTCGCTGCCAACGGCCTCGAGCTCGCCGCGCTATGCCTTTGCCCAAGTCAACATTTGCGACCGCGCCGGGCTCGATCGCATCTTTGCCGAGCATGCGCCGGATGTGGTCATGCACCTCGCCGCCGAATCGCATGTGGATCGCTCCATCGATGGCCCCGGCGACTTCATCGAGACCAATATTCACGGCACCTACACGCTGCTCGAAGCTGCGCGTAGCTACTGGTCTCGGCTTGATGCAGACCGCAAGGCCGCCTTCCGCTTTCACCACATCAGCACCGATGAAGTCTATGGCGACCTGCACGGCACCGATGACCTGTTTCTGGAGACCACGCCCTACGCGCCCAGCTCGCCCTACTCCGCCAGCAAGGCCGCCAGCGACCACCTGGTGCGCGCCTGGCAACGCACCTACGGCCTGCCTACGCTCATCACCAATTGCTCGAACAACTACGGGCCGTATCACTTCCCGGAAAAGCTCATCCCGCACATGATTCTGAATGCGCTGAGCGGCAAGCCGCTGCCGGTGTATGGCAATGGCCAGCAGGTGCGCGACTGGCTCTATGTGGAAGACCATGCGCGTGCGCTGGTGCTGGTGGCCACGCAGGGCGAAATCGGCGAGACCTACAATATTGGTGGCCATAACGAGCAGAAAAACCTGCATGTAGTGCAAACGCTCTGTGCGCTGCTGGAGGAGTTGGCTGCCGACAAAAAGCCGGCCGGTGTGAGCGCCTTTGCTGATCTCATTACTTTTGTGAAAGACAGGCCCGGCCACGATGCGCGCTACGCCATCGACGCCTCGAAGATCGAGCGCGAGCTGGGCTGGACGCCGCAAGAGACTTTCGACAGTGGGCTGCGCAAGACCGTGCAGTGGTATTTGAGCAACGAAGCTTGGTGGCAACGCGTATTAAGCGGAGCGTATCAATTGGAGCGGATAGGTGAGTCATAGCTCACATTTAATTTGACAAAAAACAACTCATAGATCACATTATATTTTCCTAATGAGAGCCATAGCTCGCTATGAGTAATCAATTCAAACAGCTTCGCTTGCGGCAGCTAGATGATGCCCTGAGCCAATGGCGTAGTGCGGCACTGCCCAGCCGGCCTGAGTCTGGCTGGGCAGTCGCCATCCGGAATGCCTTGGGCATGAGCTCGGCAGCTCTAGCTCGCCGCCTGCAAATCACCGGCTCCGCTGTACGCAAGCTGGAAGAAGCCGAAGCCAATGATGCAATTACACTTGGCAGCTTGCGCCGCGTAGCCGCAGCACTCGACTGCGAGCTGCAATACGCCCTAGTGCCTCGCCAGAAACTGGAAGACATGCAACAGCAGCGCGCCCTCCAAATTGCGAAAACGCTAGTGGCCGGCGTGGCACATACCATGGCTCTGGAAGATCAGGCGGTTGATCCAGCATTGACTCAAGCCCAGATCCAAACACTGGCAAGCTCGCTACTAGCAAAGCGCACAAAGGATTTGTGGTGATGCAGTTTGACTACTCCCCTGGCGCTACACCACTCGACCCAGACGAAGCCGCCGGGCTAATACCTCGCCACATCACCACGCAAGGCGAGCTCAATGAGTGGGAGCAAACCAATATCCTGCACGCCATGCCTTGGGTATTTCGGCAACGCAACAAAGACCTTCTGGATACCGCGTTTCTCCGAGAAGCTCACCGCCGCCTATTTGATCAAACTTGGAAATGGGCTGGCGAACTTCGGCGTTCAGACAAGAATATTGGCGGGGATTGGCGGCACATTCCTGTTGATCTGCGCAATCTGCTTGATGATGTCAAAGCGCAAATCAAATTCAATGCCTACCCTCCCGATGAGCTGGTGTTGCGGTTTCACCATCGATTAGTCTGGATTCATCCTTTCGCCAATGGCAATGGAAGGCATGCGCGCTTGATGGCTGATCTGCTTATTCAGCAATTGGGGCGACCGGCATTCAGCTGGGGCGGCCAATCATTGATCGCCATGAGCGACACACGACAGGCTTATTTGTCGGCATTACGCTCAGCGGATGCGCATGATTACAGTCAATTGCTACAGTTTGCTCGTAGCCATGAAGATCATATTGCCCAGCTTCGACAACTCACGATACCATCAAGCCAATTCAGCTAAATTAGCCAAAACCATGAGCATGCACAGCATCAGCGCCAGTGAGGCGAAAAATCGTTTCGGGGCCTATATTGAAGCAGCACTGGTCGAGCCTGTGCTCATCGAGCGCTCGGGACGCCCAGCGGTCATGCTCATTTCAGTCGCCGAATATCAACGGCTGAAGCGCCATGAACAGCAGCTTTGGCCGAGCCTGGAAGCCGGTTATGCCGCCATGGCAGCCGATGAAGTACGCGAGCAGGAAGCGGGCGCGTGGATCAACGGACTCAGCAAGGATGCAGCCGATGAAGCGTGGTGAAGTTTGGTGGGTACAATGTGACCCCGCTGTAGGTAGCGAAATTCGCAAGCGCCGACCGGGCATCATCCTCAGCAATAGTGCCGCCAACAAGCATTTGAGCCGCGTCGTTGTTGTGCCGATTACTAGTAATGTTGAGCGCCTTTACCCCAGCGAAGCTCTCATTACTGTCACCGGCAAAGCAGCAAAAGCTATGGCCGACCAAATCATGGCCGCCGACAAGTCCAGACTGGACAGCCTCATGGGTGCACTCAGTCGCGAAGACCTCGCGGCCGTGGAGCAAGCCGTACAATTGCATCTGGGCATGAGCCCGAACAACAGGACCTGACATGAAAGGCATCATCCTCGCCGGCGGCTCCGGCACTCGTCTGCACCCCATCACGCGAGGCCTGTCTAAGCAGCTTCTGCCGATCTACGACAAGCCGATGATCTACTACCCGCTGTCGGTGCTGATGCTGGCGGGAATCCGCGACATCCTGATCATCAGTACCCGGGAAGACCGGCCTGCCTTCGAGCGGTTGCTGGGAGATGGTTCTCAATTCGGAATCAGCATCACTCATGCCGTTCAGGAACGACCCGAGGGTCTTGCTCAGGCCTTCATCATCGGCGCGGACTTTGTCGGCGATGACACGGCCTGCCTGATTTTGGGTGACAACATCTTCCACGGCGCAGGCATGGGAAAGACATTGCAGCGACTTCAGGCGAGACCTGGAGCAACCGTATTTGCCCAGCGAGTTTCCAACCCACAAGATTATGGGGTTGTTGAGTTTGACGAGTCTGGCAAGGTTCTTTCAATTGAAGAAAAACCAATATCTCCAAAAAGTAAATACGTGATACCTGGTCTTTACTTTTACGATGAAAAAGTTTCAACCATAGCAAGGTCCCTGAAGCCGTCAAGTCGGGGTGAGTTGGAGATTTCAGATTTGAATCGCGTCTACCTGAAAGCGGGCGAGTTGCAA
>CALEYY010000137.1 GCA_937928295.1 uncultured Moraxellaceae bacterium | reverse complement strand
GGCTTGCCACTGGCCGTGCTTTTTGCAGTCGCCCGAAACAGTGGTCATCGTAATCCCTAAGCTAGAAGCTTCCATCTGCGTTCACCCCCCAATCTTTGCCTGCAAGGTTATGTGTGCTGGCTTTCGGCTGCATGTCCTTTGATCTTCGTAGCCATGTTCTAAAAGCGGCATCCCAGTCCGCAAAGAGGCTCCCTTTTGCGTCATGCCAGTCCATGAATGATTGAACTTGGGAAGACATAACCAAGCCCAAACTATTTGCTAAATCTTGGTGCGCCTCAGTCGGAACCCAGTCGGCAGACCTCTTGGTTGACGGGCGCTTGCGCCCAACGCTTTTTATTGGTGCTGGTGTTGTTAATGGTGAAGGTGAAGGTGAAGGTGAAGGGCATTGCTCATGCATTGCTTGTGGCATGCTAGTAGCATTGCTCTGAGCATCCCATCTCGCCTTTGCAGCCTCTCTAGCCTTGCCAACAGCCTTGTCTTTCTTTGCCCGAGCAAGCGCAAGCTCAAGGTCAAGGGAGTCCTGCCTTTTCAAGCTCCTGTGACACCCAAGAAGCCTGCGCTCTAAATTGGGGTGACCGAAGGTGATGGTCTGAGCGCGGCGTGCGGGCAGTCGGCACGCTGCAGCCGACGGCACGATCATCCGCGCCTTCCACCATGATTGGAACCGACACGGACGGGATGCGCTTGCCGGCAGCATCTTCGCTGATCACGAACAGCATGTAGGAGCCTGGTGGCAGTACGCCCTTCTGAGTGGGCAGGGTCGCAGTCAGGTTGCCGCTGCCGGTATGCGGCAGCACCACGGTGCGCTGATCGCCATCAATGATGTGGGTGAGCGTGGTGCGCTTGACCAGAATCACATCCTTGATGTTGCCGCCGCTGGTGCCGATGCTGATGCTGCGACCCAGCGCGGTGGTGCTCGGTGCGGATGTGATCTGCGGACGGTTCGCGGCATACATATAGGGCGGGCTATAAAGCTCGAAGCTGGGGTCGCGGCCTTGATTCGGCGACAGCCCGAGCGCACTCAGATCCAGCGAGTAGGCATAGCCGGTGTTGATCGGCGAATGGCCGCCGACCAGCACGCGGCCATCCGGCAGCAGCATGGCGGTGTTGTGGTAGGTGCGCGGGTTGTGCTGCCGCGCCATCACACGCCAGGTCTCGGTTTTCGGATCATAGATCTCGGTGTCGAGAATCGGCGAGCCGCTGCCGGGCAGCACCACTTCGTCGCGATCTGCACCCGAAAACACCATGACTTCGCCGGTCGGCAGCAGCACGCCGGTGCCGTACCAGCGTGGCTTCGTCAGGCTGCCGGTCAGGCGCGACTCGTAGCTCATGCTGTCATCGGCAGCGATGTTGACGCGATCGATGCGCGACAGATTGGTGGTGACATAGGAGCCGGGGCTGGTCGCTGTGATGGCCCCGAACACGCCGCCGGCGGTGAGGAATTCGGCGGCATCATAGCGACCTTGCGCGTTGGCGCGCAGCGGCATCTGGATCGAGAAAGTGGAGCCACGGAAGCCTGAACCCAGCGCGCTGGTGAGTGCTGCCTGCGGATCGCCGGAGAAGCTGTCCATGAACGGGGCAAGCACACTCATGGGGTCGGCCATCAGGCTGCCGGCCAGGCCCGTCAGGGTTTTCTGGATGTCCGTGCCCGCTTCGCTGTTGGTCGGATTCAGCGCCGAGCCGAGGCGATCCAGCCCGACCTGATTGAGCTTGAGCGGCAGGCCGGCATAGCCGAGATCCGTCCAGAGTTTTTTGTCTGGGTCGTAGGCGGCGACGATATTCCACAGGGCCTGATCGTAAGATTGGCCGAACGGGTTGAAGGCCTGGCCGCCGGCGTTATACAGCACTTGCCCGTTGGGCAGCAGATGCTGGCGCGGATAGAGCGGCAGCGAGCGCTCGCCGAGAGGCCCGTTTTCTGTCCAAGTGCCGCAGCCGAGGTCGTAAGTTTCCGTCTGCGTGACATTGCGCCCCGAGGTTTCCGGGCGCTCCGGGTAGATCGGCTTGACCAGCTTGGTCACGCCGGACGACACCAGAATATCGCCATTGGCCAGCGTCGTCAGCGATGGGTACCAGCGGCCGTAGGTCATGTCGCCGGTCTTTTTCCAGCTGTTGTCGCGGTAGTCGAAAATGCGCGCGTTGCGTATGCCTTCCAGCTCGGAAACACCAATGGCGATGGGCTTCTGGATGCCCGGCTCGAAGTAGTAATCGGTGCCGCCCACGGCCATCACGCGGCCATCGGCAAGCATTTCCAGATCGGCGCAGAACAGCGCACCGTCATTGCCATTGCTGGCTTCGGAGTTGTCGATCAGACCTTTCGGCAGGATCAGCGTGGCTTTGTAGCCATCGGGATTGGCGCTGCCATCGACCGGGCTGGGCTGCATCCAGCCGGCATTGTTGCCACTGAGCGACAGCACGCGGGTCTGGTCGTTGGTGACCACGGTGCCGGCCTCGAAGAACACGGAGAACTCGGCATCTTCCGTGCCTTCCAGGGCATTGAAATAGAGCACACGGTCGTCCGGCAGTAGCGCAATGGAGCCCGCTGCCGGCTTGCATTCCGTGGGACGGCCATCGGCCATGCGCAGGCAGCGATCGTCTTGCGGGAGCTGGCGCAGCGGGTTCTTCACATTGCCTTTCGGCGTCAGCAGGCTGGCAAATGGCGAGCTGTCGGCGGCGGGTTCGGCGGCCATCGCCTTCATCGCGCTGGGGCCCCAGGGTTCCACGAAGGGCTCTGTGAAGCAGCCTACCGTGCTTTGCTGGTCGGCCGCGCAGGCATCATCCTGAATAGGCGCGCTGCCCATGACCCGCGCACTACCGCCCGATGAGCCGTTGCTGCCGAGGCAGGCCACGAGCGAGAGCGTGATGCCGACGAGGAAGAGTGGTTTGAGATTGGAGTTCATGGCTGGCGCTACCTGAAACGAGATAATGCCTATCGTGAATCAGCCACGCTGCCATGCAAGGAACAAAGGCATTGTTCCGACGAATGTCGTTTTTGTGTGAATGAACGGTGAGTGTTCAGTGAAAATGGTGCGCCCGGCGGGATTCGAACCCACGACCCCTGCCTTCGGAGGGCAGTACTCTATCCAGCTG
>CALEYY010000136.1 GCA_937928295.1 uncultured Moraxellaceae bacterium | reverse complement strand
TGCCGATCTTGCACTCGCCCGGCGTGATGATGCCCGGGCAGTTCGGCCCGATCAGACGCACGCCACCCTTGCGCAGGATGTATTCCTTGACGAAGAGCATGTCGATGGTCGGCACGCCTTCGGTGATGCAGACCACCAGCTCGATGCCGGCATCGACGGCTTCCAGGATCGAGTCCTTGGCGAACGAGGCCGGAACGTAGATCACGGAGGCGTTGGCGCCAGTCTTCTCGACGGCTTCACGCACGGTGTCGAACACCGGCAGGCCGAGGTGCGTGGTGCCACCCTTGCCCGGCGTGACGCCACCGACCATGTTGGTGCCGTAGGCAATCGCCTGCTCGGTATGCAGCGTACCCTGCGAGCCGGTGATGCCCTGGCAGATCACTTTCGTATGTTTGTTGATCAGGACACTCATGTTCAGGCTCCCACTGTGTTACGAGCAGCTTTGACGACCAGCTCGCCCGCTTCGTTCAGCGAGGCGGCCGGAATGATGTTGAGACCGGATTCGCGCAGCTTGGCGGCACCCAGTTCGGCATTGTTGCCTTCGAGACGAACCACGACCGGCACTTTCACGCCAACTTCCTTCACGGCGCCGATGATGCCTTCAGCAATCATGTCGCAACGAACGATGCCGCCGAAAATGTTGACCAGTACGGCTTCCACGGAGTCATCCGAGAGGATGATCTTGAAGGCTTCGGTCACGCGCTCCTTGGTAGCACCACCGCCCACATCGAGGAAGTTCGCAGGCTGGCCGCCCTTGAGCTTGATCAAGTCCATGGTCGCCATGGCCAGACCGGCACCGTTGACCATGCAGCCGATGTTGCCTTCGAGGGCCACATAGTTCAGTTCCCACTCAACGGCACGACGCTCGCGCTCGTCTTCCTGGCTCGGGTCATACATGGCCTTGAGCTTGGGGTGACGATACAGAGCGTTGGAATCGATGGCGATCTTGGCATCCAGGCAGTGCAGATTGCCTTCGCTGGTGATGACCAGCGGGTTGATTTCCAGCAGCGCCAGATCCAGGTCGGTGAACATCTTGCCGAGGCCCATGAAGATCTTCACGAACTGCTTGACCTGATCGGCGCTGAGGCCGAGCTGGTAGGCCAGTTCGCGACCCTGGTAGGCCTGCGGGCCAACCAGGGGATCAATAGCGGCGGTCAGGATCTTTTCCGGGGTGTCGTGAGCAATCTTTTCGATGTCCACGCCGCCTTCGGTCGACGCCATGAAGACGATACGACGCGTCGCGCGATCGACCACAGCACCCAGATAGAGCTCATTGGCAATATCGGTGCAAGTCTCGACGAGGATCTTGGTGACCGGCTGACCCTTGGCGTCTGTCTGGTAGGTCACCAGGCGCGTGCCGAGCTGGGCGCGGGCAAAAGCCTCAACATCGTCCAGCGACTTCACCAGCTTGACGCCACCGGCCTTGCCACGGCCACCGGCGTGAACCTGGGCTTTTACGACCCAGACATCGCCACCAATGCGCTCGGCTGCGGCGCGGGCTTCTTCCGGCGTCGAGGCAGCGAAGCCCTTGGACACTGGCAGGCCATATTCGGCAAACAGTTGCTTGCCCTGATACTCGTGCAGATTCATCGTGAGATCACCACTCGTTGTAAAAAGAGTTACTTGCGCTTGCGTTGGATGGCGTGGATCGCACGACCATCAACTGCCAGCGCCGCTTCGTGCACTACTTCCGACAGGGTCGGGTGAGCAAAGCACATCAACTGCAGGTCTTCGACGCTGGCGCCGAATTCCAGTGCAATCAGTCCTTGGTGGATGATGTCGCCGGCGGCTGGGCCGATGACATGCATGCCGAGCAGACGATCCGTTTTGGCATCGGCCACAAATTTCACAAAGCCTTGGTTGTCGTCCGAGGCCAGTGCGCGACCATTCACCGCAAAGGCGAACTGGCCGGTTTTCACATCAAAGCCTTCGGCCTTGGCGCGTTCTTCGGTCATGCCGACCCACGCCACTTCCGGGTGCGTGTAGATCACCGAAATGATCAGGTCGTAATTGAACTGGGCATGGTGGCCGGCCATGATCTCGGCCGCCATCACGCCCTCTTCCATGGCCTTGTGCGCGAGCATCTGGCCACGCACAAGGTCGCCGATGGCGAACACGCCCGGCACCGAAGCACGGCACTGGTCATCGACGGCGACAAAACCGCGCTCATCCAGCGATACACCAGAGTCCGAGCTGAGCAGACCGGCCGTCACCGGGCGACGGCCCACCGCGACGATGAGCTTGTCGAAGACTTCCTGCTGCTCGCCCTTGGCATCGGTAAAGTTGACCGTGACCTGGCCATTGACCACTTGTGTGCCGGTAACGCGAGCACCGAGGCGGATGTCCAGCCCCTGCTTGGTCAGAATCTTCTGAGTTTCCTTGGCGATGGCACGATCGGCGATCGGCAGGAACTGATCCACCGCTTCCAGCACGATCACTTCCGAACCGAGGCGGCCCCAGACCGAACCCAGCTCAAGACCGATCACGCCAGCACCGATGACACCAAGACGCTTGGGCACTTCGGCAAATTCCAGCGCACCGGTGGAATCGACCACAACGCCGTCCACCAGCTTGGCGACAGGAATATTCACCGGCTCGGAGCCCGAGGCCAGAATCACATTCTTGGCCTGGAGAATCTGCACTTCACCACCTTCAAGCGGCGTGAACTCGACCTGCTTGCCGGCCAGCAGCTTGCCGCTGCCCTGCAGCCAGGTAATGCCGTTGCCCTTGAGCAGCTGCGCAATACCGCCAGTGAGCTGATCCACGACTTTGTCTTTGCGCGCCAGCATGGCCGCGAGGTCGAGCTTGACCTCGCCGGTGCTGATACCGTGGTTGTCATAACCAGCCTTCAGATCGTGATACTTGTGCGACGAGTCCAGCAATGCCTTGGACGGAATGCAGCCCACATTCAGGCAGGTGCCGCCCAGCGACGGCTTACCCTTGTGCACACGGCGCTCGATACAAATGACCGAGAGCCCGAGCTGGGCCGCGCGAATCGCCGCCTCATAGCCGCCAGGGCCACCACCAATCACTACCAAATCAGCTTGTTGCGTCATGTTTCAATACTCTTGCTCAGATGACTTGCGCTCAGATTTCCAGCAGCAGGCGGGCCGGATCTTCCACCAGCTCTTTGATGGCGACGAGGAAGCTCACGGCCTCCTTGCCATCAATCAGACGGTGATCGTAAGACAGCGCCAGATACATCATCGGCAGGATCACGACCTGACCGTTCACGGCCATCGGACGATCCTGGATCTTGTGCATGCCGAGAATGGCGGTCTGCGGCGGGTTCAGAATCGGGGTCGACAGCAGCGAACCGAACACACCACCGTTGGAGATAGTGAAGGTGCCGCCAGTCATGTCGTCGATGGAGAGCTTGCCGTCACGGGCCTTCTTGCCGAACTCCATCACGCCCTTTTCCATTTCCGCGATGCTCATCTTCTCGACGCTGCGCAGCACCGGCACCACTAGGCCACGATCCGACGACACGGCCACGCCGATGTCTTGGAAGCCGTGATAGACGATGTCATTGCCGTCGATGGAGGCATTCACGGCCGGGAAGCGCTTCAGCGACTCAACAGCGGCCTTGATGAAGAAGGACATGAAGCCCAGCTTGACGCCATGAACCTTCTCGAACTTCTCCACATATTGCTTGCGCAGGTCCATAACCGGCTTCATGTTGACTTCGTTGAAGGTGGTCAGCATGGCGGTGGATTGCTTGGCTTCGAGCAGGCGCTCGGCAACCTTGGCACGCAGACGCGTCATCGGCACGCGCTTCTCGACGCGCTCGCCGACCGCCAAAGACAGAACCGGAGCAGCAGCGACCGGCGCTGGAGCAGCGACCGGCGCCGGCTTGGCAGCGGCAACATCATCCTTGGTAACACGACCACCAACGCCGCTACCGGCCACGGCAGCGATATCCACACCGGCTTCGGCAGCGGCCTTGCGCGCGGCAGGGCCGGCAGCAGCAGGCGCACTGGCGGCAGCGGCCGCAACCGGCGCGGGCGCAGCAGCGGCAACCGGAGCAGCAGCGGCACCGGCGGTGAAGATGGCCAGCACTTCCTGCGACAACACGGTGTCGCCTTCATTCTTCATGACCTGGCTGATCACGCCATCGGCCGGCGCGACCACTTCCATCACAACCTTGTCGGTCTCGATATCGACGATCAGTTCATCGCGCTTGACGGCTTCGCCCGGCTTCTTGTGCCAGGTCGCAACCGTGCCATCGGCAACGGACTCGGGGAACACGGGGGCTTTGATTTCCAGACTCATCTTGGGATTCCTTTTAGCTCGACAAATGGCTCAAGTAGCGCAACAAATTAGGCAGTTTTAACACCGAGAGCATCGGCAACCAGCGCCGCCTGCTCTTTGGCATGCAGATAAACCGAGCCGCAAGCCGGCGCTGCCGAAGACGGACGCCCGGTGTAGCGAATGGTCAATTCCGGCTTCCACTGGCGCATCACGCGTTCAAGGTTGTGACGGGTGTTGTACCAGGCACCTTGGTTCATCGGCTCTTCCTGGCACCACACCACTTCAGCCGCGCTGCCGTATGGCTTCAGGGCATCAACCAGCATTCTGTCCGGGAAAGGATAGAGCTGCTCGACACGCAGGATGGCAACACCCTCCAACGCCAGTTCACGACGCTTTTCCAGCAGATCGTAATAAACCTTGCCACCACAGATGACGATACGCTTGACCGTCTCTGGTGCTATCGCATCCATTTCACCAATAACAGTCTGGAAGCGGCCATGCGCCAGATCTTCCAGCGTCGACACCGCCAGCTTGTGACGCAGCAAGCTCTTCGGCGACATGATGATCAGCGGCTTGCGCAGCGGACGCACGGCCTGACGACGCAGCAAGTGGAAAATCTGTGCCGGCGTGGATGGCGTGCAAACCTGCATGTTGTGCTCGGCACAGAGTTGCAGGAAGCGCTCCAGACGCGCCGAGGAATGCTCCGGCCCCTGCCCTTCGTAGCCATGCGGCAGCAGCATGGTGAGACCGCAAAGGCGCTCCCACTTGGTTTCGCCGCTGGAAATGAACTGGTCGATAACCACCTGCGCGCCGTTGGCGAAATCGCCGAACTGAGCCTCCCAGATGATCAGCGCATTCGGCGTGGTCGTCGAATAGCCGTACTCGAAGGCCAGCACTGCCTCTTCCGACAGCAGCGAGTCGTAAATATCGAAACAAGGCACCCGCTTGCTGATGTGCTGCAGCGGCACATAGGGCTGGTTGTCTTTCTGGTTGTACATGATGGCGTGGCGATGCGAGAAGGTACCGCGACCCACATCCTGGCCAGTCAGACGCACCAGCATGTCCTTGTCGAGC
>CALEYY010000135.1 GCA_937928295.1 uncultured Moraxellaceae bacterium | reverse complement strand
TCCGATCTGCACCTCCAGCGCGGCGCGCTCGCCCGCCAGGATGCCCTGCTCCAGCGTTCCCTCCACCTTTGCAGAGACACGGCACATCTCGTCCGTCAAAAGAATCACCTTTGTCATGTGTGGCGCCAGTGTGGAAGTTTTTCCCACCAAGCCCACGGAGGTGATCACCGGGCTGTCCGTGCCGACGCCATCCAGGGAACCTTTATCGATGATCAAATTGTTCCACCAGGTGCCGGAACTGCGGCGGATCACCTTGGCGGCCGTCATTTTAAAAGGGGCCGACTGCTTGAATTCAATAAGCTGGCGCAGCTTGGCGTTCTCCTCGATGATCTGGTTGTACTTCTGCTGAATGATGCGCAGCCGCTCGACCTGGTCCAGCGCATAGGCGCGCTCGCCGATCGCGTCACGCAAGGGCAGAGGGAAGCCGTAGCGCCGCTCCCACATGCGCAAAAGCTCCTTGGACACGCCGGTTTCGCGCTCCACGGCATTGATCGGCAGCCGGATGGCCTCGTCTTCAGATCGTGTTGTGACCCGGTCAATTACGGCATCGTTCATCATGATCATCCCTGCGCTCGCTTTTTCAATGTCCTCAGCACAAGGCCAATGACGGGGAGTTTTTCGTAAAGTTCTTCAGCGGCGTCCCAGTAGTCGCGGTGGTATTCGACCAGACCGTCGCTGTTGAAGCGAAGGTGCGAGCTGCCCACAATGCACCAGTCCTTGCCTCGCCACTTAAAGAGAAAATGCCAGGTCAGCAGGGCTTGATGGCCGTCACAGAGTTGCTCCTGAATCACAAAGCGCGGCTGCTGAAACTGCACAAACATGTCGCTGAAAATGTGTTCGATGCGGCGAATGTCGCGCACTTCGTTGAACGGGTCTTTGAAGTATGCGGTGCCGGTGTAGAACTGAGCGATGGTTTTCAGGCTGTCTGGACTGAGCGTCTCGAACCAGTGGGCGAGATGCTGAAGTGCAGGGCGTGTGTCGAGACTCATGTCAGTGCTCATTTCAGCTCTCAGGATTGACTGGCGATGCGCGCCAGCACCGCCAAGCGCAGGCGGTCGGGCAGGCGACGAATCAAGCGCAGCGCACGCGTGAAACGCTTGGGAAAATGCAGCTCGTAATCTCCGCGCTCAAGGCCTTGGATGATCTCTAGCGCGGCGGCTTCCGGGGTCATCAACGCTGGCATCTCGAAATCGTTCTGCGCCGTCAGGGGCGTGGCCACGAAACCGGGATTGATGATGCAGACATCCAGCCCCATCGGCTTCACATCCAGATACAGGGATTCGGCAAAGTTGATCAGTGCGGCCTTGGTCGGGCCATAGACCAGCGATTTCGGCAGGCCCATATAGCCGGCAACACTGGCCACCAGCGCAATGCCGCCAGCGCCTGCGGCCAGCATGTCGGGCAGTACGGTGGCGACGCCGCGCAAGGTGCCGGTGAGATTGACATCAATCAGCTGAGCTGCGCGATCACGATCCAGCTCCCAGGCGCGTACCGGCGTGTAATCGGCCGCGCAGAAGACAACCCAGTCAATACCGCCCCAGGCTTGCTTGATGTCTGCCCAAGCAGCGTCCCAATCGATGTTTTCGGTCATGTTCAGCGGCAAGGCCAAAGTACGATCGCCATGGCGATTGGCAAAGTCCTGCAGCGGCCTAGCGCGGCGGGCACTGACGGCCACGCGAGCACCGCGACTTGCCAAGGCTTCAGCAAGAGCCAGCCCGATGCCCGAGCTGGCACCGACGACCCAGATGCGGCTTGCAGGCCAGTCACGGACAGGTTTGTTCAGGCTCATGGCAATTCCTTGCGAAAAAACAGGGTGATGTCGGCTAGGTGAATGCCGAATTTGCTCATCTCTGCGCGATTCACTAGCGTTTGTGGGTCGTGCAGATACATCCAGTCATTGAAAGCCACTTCATAAGTCTTGCCGTCCACCGGCAGCAGCAGGGTGTAGCGCCACTGCAAGGCATTGCCTTGGGTCACGCCATCGGCATGGCCCACAACATCATCGGCACGCCCTTCATAGCGGCCCTGACCCAGATCGGTCAGTCGCCAGATGCGCTGCTGCTTGCTGCCATCGGCATAAACAAAATCCTCGGTGAGCACACCTTGATCACCTTGCCATACACCCACGAGCGTGACCTTGAAGCGC
This sequence comes from uncultured Moraxellaceae bacterium, assembly GCA_937928295.1. Classification (GTDB taxonomy): domain Bacteria; phylum Pseudomonadota; class Gammaproteobacteria; order Pseudomonadales; family Moraxellaceae; genus Perlucidibaca. The sequence continues at coordinate 3,166 of CALEYY010000135.1, read as the reverse complement.
TTGATGACCTTGCCGCTGCGATCCTGCACCTGGCCCCACGCATGCACGGTGCCATTGAAGTAGTCGCGCAATGACAGCGTTGGCTGTACGCCAGCATAGTCATCGATATGAGCCGTGCTGCAGGCGCTTAGGCTCAGGGCCAGCGCACTGCCCAAGAGCGCAGATCGCAATGTGGAACGCAGGTTAAACGGCATGATTTATGTGCTCTGAGTAAGTGTCATTTGTCCGCACGCTGCATCACGACCTGACAAACACCGGTGCGATCTGAATCAAAGCCGGCTTCGCAGTAGGTGTAATAGAACCGCCAGATGCGCAGGAAAGCCTCATCGAAACCCTGCTTGCTGATGGCCGGCAGCTGCGCTTCAAAGTCGGCACGCCAGCGGCGCAGGGTCTCGGCGTAATCGCGGCCAAACTCAAAAGTATCGGTGATGCTCAAACCAGCTTGCGCGGCCTGTTGCGCCAGAATTTCGGGCGACAGCAACATGCCGCCCGGAAAGATGAACTGCTGAATAAAGTCGGTATTGCTGCGGTAATCCTGGAAGCGCTCGTTGGCGATGGTGATGGCCTGGATGCCAGCGCGGCCGCCGGGCTTCAGCACATCATGAATCTTGCTGAAGTAAGACGGCCAGTAGCTTTCGCCAACGGCCTCGATCATCTCGATAGAAGCCACCGCGTCGAACTTGCCGGACACATCGCGATAGTCCTGGAAGCGGAAGGTACACAGCGCCTCGGCGGGTGTGCCCTTGACGCGCTTGCGGGCCCAGATCAGCTGCTCTTTGGAGAGCGAGATGCCGGTAACACGCACCCGACGCGTGAGCGCGGCATGCTCGGCAAAGCCGCCCCAGCCGCAGCCGATTTCGAGGATGTGATCGCCGGCCTTCACATTGAGCTGATCCAGCAGGCGCTCGTACTTGGCGGTCTGCGCCTCGGCCAGTGTGGTTTCCGGGCTGGCAAAGATGGCCGAGGAATAGGTCATCGTGCGATCCAGCCAGAGTTTGTAGAAATCATTGCCCAGGTCGTAATGAGCGTGGATGTTCTTTTTGCTGCCCTTGCGCGTATTGCGGTTAGACACGAAGTGCTTGAATTTGTAGAAGAGCTTGCCCCAGAAGCTGCCGTAGAACGCCTGCGTCAGCGCATCTTCGTTTTCCATCGCCATCAGCAGCAGCGCGGGAATGTCCGAGATCTCGATGAGCTTGTCGCGATAGGCTTCCGCGAGGCCGATGTCGCCAGAGCGCAAAATCAGGCTGCACGCCGCCCAGTCGTTGATCTCGATAAAGGCATTGTGGCCCGGCTGTTTGCCGCCATAGACCTGATGGCCGCCGCCGGGGAAGGTCACCGTCAGGGTGCCGATCTCCAGGCGCTCGAAGAGCTTGAGCAGCAACTTGGCCATGGCCGGCGCTCGGGTCAATTCAATCGCGGTACTTTCAGACATGCTCATCGGGAAATCTCCATAACAGGGGGTACGGGCTTGCGGTGAAATGTCACCCCTTGCCGCCAAAGCTTGAGGGCTTGCCAGTGAATGCGCAGGACGACCATGAGGGTGGCCCAGCCCAGTTGAATAAAGGTTTTCAGCAGGTTCTTGTCGGTCATGGCCAGAGCCGTGCCGGAGACATGCGTTTTCAGCGACAGCTTGCCGTCCTGCCAGTAGTCGATCTGCACACGGCGGAAGTCATCTTTTTGCGCGAACTGGAACTGGTACTCGCCGTTGACCGGATAGAACGGCGACACATGAAAGACTTTTTCGCTGTGCAGCGTGGTGTCCGCCGAAATCACGCCCTGATCGGCGGCGGTGAGCAGGTAGCAGTGGCGCTCGCCAAAGGTATTGCGGACTTCGCAGAGCACGGCGCGCAGCTGCTGCTGGCTATCGTGGCAATACCAGAAGCTGACCGGGTTGAAGACAAAGCCGAGAATGCGGGGCAGGGCGTGCAGCCAGATGTCGCCATCGGCTGAAGTCACGCTGTGCTCGTTCAGAATTTTGCGGATCCAGGCTTCGGGGTCGCGGCCATCGCCATGATCGGCATCGTGGTAGCCAAACAGATTCCAGCGGTTGTAGCCGAAAAGCTTGCTGGCCAGAGCGTGTCGCTGCTGCAGCGGAAAGCAGATGAACAGGCTGTCGTAGGCGAAGGCGTGGGTCTTCGCGCCCAAACGGGCGTGACCGACCTTGCCGCGATAAAGCCAGGGCTTGATCATGCCGCCGCCTCAAGCGGGCTTTCCGGCGACGCGCTTTCCGGCGATGTGTTTTCCCAAGGCGCTGTAGCGCCCAGCAGACGAGCCACGGCCATGCCGGCCTTCAGGCCATCCTCATGGAAGCCGTAACCGGTCCACGCGCCGCAGAAATAGACGCGATCCAGACCCTGAATGGCGGGCAGCGCCTGCTGCGCGGCATAGGCAGCGGTATCCAGCAAGGGATGCGCATACTCGATGATCTGGATGGTCTTGTCGGCACGCGGCGGTACCGGCGGATTCAGCGTCACCATCACATCCTGCTTGAACGGCAGGGGCTGCAGCAGGTTTATCCAATAGCTCACGGCCACCGGAAACTTGCCGTTCTGCACGGCACCGCTGTAGTAATTCCACGACGACCAGGCTGCGCGGCGCGCCGGCATCAGCTCAGCATCGGTATGCAAATAGGCGGTATTGGGCTGATAGCGCACTGCCGCCAGCACCTCGCGCTCGGCCGGCCGAGCATCTTGCAGGATGGCCAGCGCCTGGTCGCTGTGCGTGGCAAAAATGACGCGCTCATAGCTTTCGCTGCCGACATCTGTCCTTACCAGCACGCCTTGTTCCGTGCGCATCACCGAGCGTACCGGCGTGTTCAAGCGCACCTCACCGCTGGCGTCAGTAATGGCCGCCACCAGCCGTTTCACATACTCGCGCGAGCCGCCGCGAATGGTTTTCCACTGCGGGCGGTCATTAACCTGCAGCAGGCCATGATTGATGCAGAACTGTATGAAGGTTTCGGCCGGAAAATCCGCCATCTCATCCATGGGGCTGGACCAGATGGCCGCGCCCATGGGCAGCAAATACCAATCGCGAAACTCGGCGCTGTAGCCCTCACGGGCAATCAGCTCGCCCAGTGTCAGACGGCTGCCGCGCAGCTCGGCCAGCAGCGCATGCGAACGCTTGTTGAAATTCAGGATGTCGCGAATCATGCGCCAGAAGCCGG
>CALEYY010000134.1 GCA_937928295.1 uncultured Moraxellaceae bacterium | reverse complement strand
ATACGACAAGTCCACCGACCAGGCCGTCTGGGAAGGGGAAACCGTGAAACGCACGGATCCGATCCCGCAGTGAGCCCCCTTGAATTCCCATCACTCTCAAGCTTCATTCCATCCGAAAATCCATGAAACGCCTGATCCTGCTCCCACTTCTTTTTTGCTGCCTGTTCCAACAGGTCCGCGCGCAAACAAAGCCCATGAACATCGTCGTGCTCCTGGCCGACGACTGGCGCTTCGACACCCTCGGCTGTGCGGGCAATCCGGTGGTGAAAACGCCGAACCTCGACCGGCTCGCAATGGATGGCCTGCGTTTCACCCGCTTCTACACCACCTCGCGCTGCTGGGCGTCCCGCGCGGCCATCCTGACCGGCCACTATCCACAAGCGATCCGCCGCGACCTGCTGCCGGAAGTGGACCGCGGCGAATATGGCATGTTCGGCACGATCAGCGGTGCGAACGGCATCCGACCGCGCTGGGCGCAAATGCTGCCCGCCTATCTCAAGCAGGCCGGCTACCGTTCCTATCATTCCGGCAAGTGGCACATGGATGGCGACCGCCTGCCTGCCGGCTTCGACATGCGCGTGGTCGCCGAAGCCTTGCAGCCAGTGGGTGAAAGCAGCTATCGCTGGCACATCTTCCCCGATGGCGGCGGCGTGATGGCGAAGCCGGACGGCGGCTGGTTCTATCTCTCCAACAGTGAAGTGCCCGGCTTTGGCAGCCTCGGCTTCACGGTGCCCGAGCTGGCACCGCTGGCGAATCCGCTGGAGCGCCTCACGCCCGGTCTCGGCGGTGCCAGTGCCATCGAATTTGATCGCGACGGCAACATCGTCGATGCCTTCCAGATACTCTCCGGCACCACCTTCAACTGCGCCGGTTGCGTCACGCCCTGGCAGACCTGGTTGTCTTGCGAGGAGATTCCCGAGGGGCTGGTCTGGGAGTGCGATCCGGTCGGCCGCAGTACCGCGCAATCACGCCCGACGCTGGGCTTGTTCTCGCACGAGGCGGTGGCGATTGATGCCGGCCGTCGCGTCATCTACATGACCGAAGATATGCCCGAGGGCAGGCTCTACCGCTGGTTGCCGGCGGCAGGCGACTGGCCGGCGGGTGGCCGTCCGGCGCTGGCCAAGGGCGTGCTGCAGGTCATGGATGTGCCGACCGGCGTGGCCAAGGCGCTGACCACACCTCAGCGCGTGATCTGGCGCGATGCTCTGGAGCCGACAAAAGCGCAGAGCGAGCACCGTCGCGAAGATTCGGCGGCGTTTGATGGCGGCGAGGGCATCTGGCTGTTTGACGACTTCATCTTTTTTGCCACCAAGGGCGACAACCGTATCTGGGTCTACGACATTCAGGGCGAGACGCTGGAAGTGCTCTACGACCTCGCCACCGACAGCAATCCCATCCTCTCCGGCGTGGACAACATCACCGTCACCGACCGGGGCGATGTGCTGGTGGCCGAAGACGGCGGCGACATGCAGATCGTGGTGATTCTGCCGGATGGCCAGCTCAAGCCGCTGCTGCAGATCGTCGGGCAGGACCAGTCCGAGGTCGCCGGCATCGCCTTCTCGCCCGATGGCCGTCGCCTGTATTTCACCAGCGATCGTGGCAGCAATCAGGATGTTGGTGGGCAGCGTGTTGGACTGGGTGTTACTTACGAGTTGATGTTGCCAGCGGGGCTTTAATTCTGACTCTGACTCTGGCTTTGAGCCGCAGAGAGCCGCGGCATCACCGTGACCGACACCTCCAGCGTGTGCTCGCCGCCGCCGATGATGACGCCGCGCAGCGGTGACACATCGCTGAAGTCGCGACCCAGCGCCAGCGTGATGTGCTGCTGATCGGGCAGCACGCCGTTGGTGGGGTCGAAGTCTATCCAGCCAAAATGCGGGCACCAGACCGAGATCCAGGCGTGCGAGGCATCGGCTCCGATCAGGCGCGGCTGGCCCTCCGGCGGCTCGGTGAGCAGGTAACCGCTGACATAGCGTGCCGGCAGGCCGAGCGAGCGCAGGCAGGCAATCATCAGATGCGCAAAGTCCTGGCAGACGCCACGGCGCTGTTCCAGCACGGTGAGCAAGGGCGTGCCGACATCGGTGGCATCGCTGTCGAATTCAAATTCGTTGTAGATCTTCAGCATCAGCGCATTGACGCCGGTCAGCAGCGAGGTGTCTGCGCCGAAGCAGGGCGCGGCAAAGCGGGCAAAGTCGTGCTTGATGCGCACATAGGGCGATTCCTGGCGGAAGGCCAGGGCGTCGAGTTGCTGCGGGTGCGACAGGGCCACGCCACGAAAGCGGCAGCGCTCGACGACATCCTGCCAGTTCGGGCTGAGCAGAAAATTGGGCATGGCGCGCGGCAGCACGGTGATGTCCAGCTCGGCACTGATCAGCAGTTGCTGGTGCGGCTGGCGGATGTCCAGCCATAGCGCCGGATTGCCGAAGGCATCGAAGTCGGCGCTGCGCTGTTGCGGTGCCGGCTTGCAGTGGATGTCGGCGGCGTGAACCTGCTGCCAGGGCAGTACGCGCGGCTGCAAATGCAGCAGCTGCTGCGACAGCGATACCGGTAGTTGGTAGTCGTACTGCGTGTGATGGCTGATGCGATAGCGCGCGCTCATTTGGCCAGCCTTCATGTCGACGCTCTCATGTGGACACCATGGACTGACTCTGCCGCTCGATGTGCGCGAAGTACTGCAGGCTGAGTTTGTCGGCGAGATCCCAGGCGGACTGCTGCAAGGCGGCCAGGAGCTTGGCCAGTGTCGCCAGCGAGTGCGGCAGGCGCTGGGGCAGGGCCAGGTCGCTTTCAATCACGGCCAGATCCAGGCTGAGCAGCTGCGCCTCCAGCGTGCTCATCGTGCGATGTTCGGCGCTGCCGACCGCGTTCAGCAGCTGCACGATCTGGCGCAGCTGGAAGGCGACGCTGTGCGGGTTGCCGGGGTCGAGCAGGAGCAGGTCGAGCACCGGGATGAGCTGCGCCGACGACAGGTAGCGGCTGCGATAGGTGATGCGGCTGTCGGCGATGTCGAGCAGCCAGTCGAGCGCGGCCTGGCTGTGGCCGTGCGGCAGTGGCAGCGTGTTGCAGAGCAGGGCGCAGAGCTTTTGCAGGCGCTCGATGCGGCGGCCGAGCATGAGGAAGCGCCAGCTTTGATCTTGCGTCATGTCGTCGAGAGCGAAGCCGGCGAGCGACGACAGGCTCATCAGCAGGCGGTCGAGAAAGCCCAGTGCGGCACCGGCTTCCTGGGTCGGGTCCAGGCTCACGGCCTCCTGTTCCAGCTCGACAATGGCAATCCAGTTTTCGTGCGAGAGCCGGCTGCGCACTTCCGCCGCCGAGCCGATCAGCGCACGCAAAGTGGAGACCACGGACTGACCGTGATCGGCATTGCCGATGCCCGCCAGCAGCTGCGCATCCAGCGTGTCTTCGTCTTTCAGCAGGCCGAGCTTCTGACCATGATTCATCGCCAGAATCAGGCCCATGCCCTGGCTGGGGTCGGCTTCCAGGTAGCGGCTCAATGCCGAGCGGATCAGGCGCGCGTGATGGTCGGTGCGCTCGGCGTAGCGGCCCAGCCAGAACAGGTTTTCGGCGAGGCGCGAGGGCAGGTAGGGGTCTTGCCGCTGCAGGTCGCGCACACCGAGGGTGCGCAGGCGCGGGAACTCGGTGGCGGCCTGCTCGCTGAAGCAGACCCAGGTGTCTTTGCTGGTGCCGCCGCGCTGCATGGACACCACTTCATCGTCGCGCCGGCCGGCGACGCGGGTGAGGCCGCCGGGCATGACTTCGTAGCCGTCCGCCGTAGCCACGGCATAGACGCGCATGCCGGTGGCGTGACTGTCGAAGCCCTTGGCCTCGCCTTGCCAGACTGGGGCTTGCGCCATCGCCATGGCTTCCTGCGCAAGGTAGGCGTAGGGGCGTTCGCGGATGCGCTGTCGTAGGGCTTTCAGGCCACGCGCATCGAGGTCGCGCCCAAACACCGGGGCAAATTGCTGAGACGGGAAGGCGCCCTTGATGACCAGCTCGGGCAGGCGCTCCAGCGCCTCTTCCATGACCGGCGGCTCGCCGCACCACCAGGTCGCAATCGCCGGCAGTTCCAGCTTTTCGCCGAGCAGGTGCTCGCAGGCTTTGGGCAGAAAGCTGAGCAGACCCTGCGATTCCAGCACGCCGCTGCCGAGCGCATTGGCGATCAGCACATTGCCGGCCCGTGCCACGGCGAGCAGGCCGGGCACGCCCAGTGCCGAGTCGCCGCGCAGCTCCAGCGGGTCGCAATAATCGTCATCGAGGCGACGAAAAATCGCGTGCACGCGCTTCAGGCCGCTCAGCGTCTTCAGGTACACATTGGGCTGGCGCACGCTGAGATCGTGGCCTTCCACCAGCGGTATGCCGAGGTGGCGCGCGAGATAAACATGCTCGAAATAGGTTTCGTTGTAGCGGCCGGGCGTGAGCAGCACGATCAGCGGCGGCTCGCCATCGGTGCGGGCCTGCTGGCGCAGCGTGCGCATCAGGCTCTGGAAGTAGCCGGTCAGTGCTTCCACGCCGAGTTCGCGATACAGCGCGGGGAAGGCACGCGCCACCACCTGACGATTCTCCAGCGCATAGCCGGCGCCCGACGGGGCTTGCGTGCGATCGGCCATGACCCACCACTGGCCATCCGCCGAGCGAGCGAGATCGACGCCGACCACATGCAGCCAGGTGTCGTTGGCCGGGCGCATGCCGTGGCAGGGCCAGAGGTAGTTGTGATGGCCGAAGACCAGCTCGCTGGGCAGCAGGCCCTGAGCGATCAGCGTCTGCGGGCCGTACAGATCGGCGAGCAGGGCATTGAGCAGGCGCGCGCGCTGGGCCACGCCGCTGGCGATGCCTTGCCACTGATCTTGCGCGATCAGCTGCGGTATCGGCCCGACGCGCCAGCTGCGATCCGGGCCCTGGCTGTCGCCATAGAGGTTGTAGGTGACGCCGTTTTCCTGCACCTGGCGATTGACCAGATCGAAGCGTTGCTGCATCTGCGCCGGTGTGAGCCGGTTCAGCGTTTCGGCAAACCGTGCCCAGTGCGGATGCACCTGCCCGTCGCCCGTGAAAATCTCGTGGTAGCGATCGGGCGAGGGGCGCAGCGTGTCTAGCAGATTGGTCATGGCATTCCGGTCAGGTTACGCGGCCGCAGGTGAAAGCCTCACGGCCGGCGCAAATCTAACATGAAGGGATGCTCCAGGTTGCTGACCACCGTTTTCGGCGCCATCCAGCCCGGCGTGTGCCCCATGCGGATGAAGCGTGCCTGACGACGACTTTCAGCGGCATAGGCGTTGACCGGATGATCGTCGCTGTTGCCGCCACCGGGGTGCATGACATGGTGCTGAAAGCCGCCCAGCGAGCGCTTCATCCAGGTGTCGTAAATGTCGAAGGTCAGTGGCGCATTCACGCCGATGGTGGGGTGCAGGCAGGACGGCGGCTGCCAGGCGCGGAAGCGCACGCCGCCAACAAACTCGCCGGTCTGCCCGGTCGGCTGCATGGGCATGGTTACGCCATTGCAGGTCAGCGCATAGCGTTCGCCAGCCATGCCGGTGACCTTGACCTGCACGCGCTCCAGCGACGAATCCACATAACGCACGGTGCCGCCGGGGCTGCCTTCCTCGCCCATCACATGCCAGGGCTCCAGCGCGTGGCGCAGCTCTACCTGCATGCCCTTGAGGTCAACATCGCCGAGTTTCGGGAAGCGGAACTCCAGGTGCGCGCGGAACCACTCCAGATCGAAGCCGTAGCCGGCGCGACGCATGTCGGTCATGACATCGGCAAAGTCCTGCTCCACGAAGTGCGGCAGCATGAAGCGATCATGCAGCTCGGTGCCCCAGCGTGTCAGTCGCTCGGGCGCATAGGGCGTCTGCCAGAAGCGCGCGACCAGGCCGCGCAGCAAGAGCTGCTGCGCCAATGACATCTCGGCATGCGGCGGCATCTCGAAGGCGCGCAGTTCGAGCAGGCCGAGGCGGCCGCTGCTGCTGTCCGGCGAGTACAGCTTGTCGATGCAGAATTCGGCGCGATGGGTGTTGCCGGTGACATCGGTGAGCAGGTTGCGCAGCAGGCGGTCGATCAGCCACGGCGCGGTGGTTTCGCCCACCGGCGGGAACTGCCGGAAGGCTGTCTCCAGTTCGTAGAGCGAATCGTTGCGGGCCTCGTCGATGCGCGGTGCCTGCGAGGTCGGGCCGATGAACAGGCCGGAGAACAGGTAGGACAGCGATGGGTGGTTGTGCCAGTAGCTGATCAGGCTGCGCAGCAAATCGGGTCGACGCAGGAACGGCGAATCGGCCGGCGTGGCGCCGCCCATGACGAAGTGGTTGCCGCCGCCGGTGCCGGTGTGGCGGCCATCGACCATGAATTTCTCGCTGGTCAGGCGTGTAGCGTGAGCGGCTTCGTAGAGATGCTTGGTGCGACTGACCAGCTCGCCCCAAGTCGCCGACGGGTGAATGTTGACCTCGATCACACCTGGATCGGGCGTGACCCGGAAGTTGGCCAGGCGCGGGTCCTGCGGCGGCTCGTAGCCTTCCATCAGCACCGGCTGCTGCATGACTCTGGCTGTCGCCTCAATCGCGCAGACCAGCGCCAGATAGTCGTCGAGCTTGGTCAGTGGCGGCATGAACAGGTAAAGGTGGCCGTCACGGGCCTGTGCGCAGAGGCTGGTACGGGTCAGGTGCTTGGCGGACTCATGCAGTGCTGGCGGCTTTGCTGTCAGCTTCTGTGCCTCGTGAAACTGCGCCTTTTTCTGACTGGCGTTGGTGAATGGCAGCTGCTCGATCAGGCGGGTGATGATGTCTGGCGGCTGGCGCAGCAACTGGCTGTAGGCCGGCAGCGGCGGCAGTGCCACGCTGGCGTCCTGCGGATGCACATACGGAAACTCGCTGTCACGCACCCAGGGCTGCGAGTCCAGCGGCAGGCGATAGCCGATCGGCGAGTCGCCGGGCACGAGGTAGCAGGTCTCGTCGCGCAGAAACCACGGCCCGGTCTGCCAATGCTCGCCATCCGCCGTGCGGCCCAGCGGCAGCACATGGCCGATCACCGTATCCAGACCCTGGCCAAAGACCTTGGCCAGGCGGGCACGCTCCAGTGGATCTTTCAGACGAGCATCTTTGGGCGTGACATTGCTAGGCAGCTGGCGTTCGCGCCAGAGGTAATAGAGTGCGTCCTCATAGGCCGGGAACACGGTTTTCTGGCTGATGCCGAGCGCGGTGCAGAGCTTGCCGAGAAAGGCGGCTGCGGTTTTCTCGGTGGCCTTGCCGGGTTTGGACTCATCGGCGATCAATGCCGGCTCGCGCCACACGGGTTCGCCATCTCTGCGCCAGAAGCAGTTCAGCGACCAGCGCGGCAGCTGCTCGCCGGGGTACCACTTGCCCTGGCCAAAATGCACCAGGCTGTTCGGCGCATGCTCCAAACGCAGGCGATGAAACAGCTCGGCAGCACGGATGCGCTTGGTCGGGCCGAGCGCGGCGGTGTTCCATTCCTCGCCATCGGGATCATCCACCGACACAAAAGTCGGCTCGCCGCCGAGCGTGAGGCGCACATCCAAGCGCTGCAAATCGGAGTCGATGACATGGCCGAGCGCATCGATGTCGGCCCACTGCTCTTCGCTGTAAGGCTTGGTCACGCGCGCGGTTTCGTGGCTGCGGGTGACCTGCATGTGATGCGCGAATTCGCACTCGGCTTCTTCCAGCAGGCCGGAGATCGGCGCGGCGGATGACGGCTCCGGGCTGCACGCCAGCGGAATATGGCCCTCGCCGGCAAACAGCCCGGAGGTCGGATCAAGGCCGATCCAGCCAGCACCGGGCAGATACACCTCGCACCACGCATGCAGGTCAGTGAAGTCTTTTTCCGGGCCTGACGGGCCATCCAGCGATTTCACATCGGCAGTTAGCTGGATCAGGTAGCCGGACGCAAAACGCGCGGCGAGACCGAGATGACGCAGCACTTGCACCATCAGCCAGGCCGAGTCGCGGCAGGAGCCGGAAGCCTTGGTCAGCGTCTCTTCCGGGCTCTGCACGCCCGGCTCCAGACGGATCAGGTAGCTGATGTCGGTGTAGATGCGCTGATTCAGCTCGACCAGAAAGTCGATGGTCTTGCGCTCGTTGCGCGGCACCGCCTCAACATAGCGCTTGAGCAGGTCGGTTGCCGGCAGCGTGACTCGATACGGTGCAAGCTCGCGCACCAAGGCAGGGTCGTCGTAGGTGAAAGGCCAGGTCTGCGCTTCCGGTTCGAGGAAAAAATCGAAGGGATTGATCACCGTCATTTCCGCGACCAGATCCACTTCAACACGGAAGTGATTGGTTTTCTCCGGGAACACCACCCGCGCCAGATAGTTCGCCTGCGGGTCTTGCTGCCAGTTCACAAAGTGCTCGCCGGGCGTGACCTTCAGGCTGTAGCTGAGGATGCGCGTGCGGCAATGCGGGGCCGGGCGCAGGCGGATAACCTGCGGACCCAGCGTGATGGCGCGGTCGTAGCGGTAATCGGTGACATGGTTGAGCGCGACTTGTATCGACACGATGGCATCCTGAGCGGCGTTATGGCGGAGATTATGGAGCAAAGCCCGTGCCATGGCGGCATGTCATGATTCTGAAGCTTTTCTGTCATGTTCGAAGCCGAGCGCGTAAAATGCCGGCCATCGTCAAAGGCCAGTGAGAATCCTCATGTTTGCTCGTTTCATGCCCAAGGAAGTCAAATTCTTCGACCTGTTCAATGCGCATGCTCAAGAAATCACTCAAGGTGCAGCACTGCTGTCGCAACTGCTGGACGCCATGAACAACACGCCCGAGCAGGTACAGCATCTGGCCGATGCTATTGATGCCGCCGAGGCGCGCGCTGATCGCATCACCCACGACACCGTGGCGCTGCTGCACAAAACCTTTATTACTCCGCTGGATCGCGACGAGATTCACGACCTGATTTCGCGTCTGGACGATGTCATGGACACCATCCAGGATGTGGCGCAAACCGTCACCATGTACGACATCCGCCGTGCGCCGCCGGAAACGCTGCAGCTCGCCGCCATCATCGGCGAATGCGTGAAGTACATGGTGCAGGGCGTGGGCATGTTGTCGAACATGAAGAACGGTCAGGCCATTCTGGCGACCTGTCGCGAGCTGGATCGCCTCGAAGGCGAGGCCGACCATGTGCTGCGTCAGGCTTTGTCGCGTCTGTTCCGCGAAGACATCGATGTGCGTGATCTGATCAAGCTCAAGGCCATTTATGTGCTGCTGGAGACGGTGACCGATCACGCTGATGATGTCGGCAACATTCTGCAAGCCATTGTTCTCGAAAACGCCTGAGCGACTGCATCATGGATCTCGATAGCCTGAACATGAGCCTCGGCGTCATCATTTTTCTGGTGATGCTGGCGCTTGCCTTTGATTTCATGAACGGCTTTCACGATGCCGCCAATGCCATCGCGACCGTGGTTTCCACGCGTGTGCTGAAGCCGCACCATGCCGTCATGATGGCCACTTTCTTCAACTTTGTGGCCATCTTTGTGTTTCACCTCAAGGTCGCGGCCACCATCGGCAAGGGCACCATCGAGCCTAGCGTGGTCGATCACTATGTGATTTTCGGCGCGCTGGTGGGGGCCATCGCGTGGAATGTGGTGACTTGGTATTACGGCATCCCGTCATCGTCGTCGCATGCCTTGGTGGGCGGTTTGATTGGCGCCGCGCTGGTGAAGTCCGGCCCGGATGCGCTGATTTCGTCCGGCGTCATCAAGATCGTGTCGTTCATTCTGATCTCGCCGCTGGTGGGTATGCTGCTGGGCGGGCTGATGATGCTGTTGCTGGCCTGGCTGTTCCGCAAGCAGACGCCGCATCTGGTCGATAGCTGGTCGCGTCGTCTGTCGCTGGTGTCGGCCTCGGCCTATGCGCTGGGGCATGGCGGCAACGACGCGCAGAAGACCATCGGCATCATCTGGATGCTGCTGATTTCGGCGGGGGTCATGACCAGTGCCGATGAAGTGCCGATGTGGGTTGTCGTGTCCTGCTATACCGCGATTGCCTTGGGCACGGCCTGCGGCGGCTGGCGCATCATCAAGCTCATGGGCCAGAAGATCACCAAGCTGCGTCCGGTCGGCGGTTTTGCGGCGCAGACCGGCGGTGCCGTCATGCTCTTTGCCGCCACCGGCTTCGGCATTCCGGTATCGACCACGCATACCATCACGGGTGCGATTGTCGGTGTTGGCGCCTCGCGCCGATTCTCGGCCGTGAACTGGGGTATCGCTGGCCGCATCGTCTGGGCCTGGGTGCTGACCATCCCCTGCAGCGCCCTGATTGGCGCGATCTTCTGGAAGATCGGCCAGTACGTGCTCTAAAGCGCTGGCACATGCTCCAGCGTTGACTCACCTGCCTTTGCCAGGCCGCTGACAATCCGGATCGGATTGCTCAGCAGCTTGTGCACGGGGCAGGCCTTGGCAATCTGCAACAGCCGCTCGCGCGCCTCGGCATCGAGCTCGCCTTCCAGCGTGATGAAATCATCGGTGCGCTGCGCCACTTCCGGGCCGCAGCTCTCCACCTTGAGGCCGGTCTCCTCGAACAGTTCGCGCACTGCTGCTTCGTGAAAGTCCTCGTGCGGATCGCATTCGCCGCCCACCCCGCACCAGAACGCGCGGCGTGTGGGCGGGGCGAAGCGGATCAGCAGCAGGCGCTCGTGCTCGTCGATCAGCAGGATGCGCGCCGCGCGCCGGATGCGGCGCGGCTCATTCACCGGGCGCACGGGCCTTGATCGCCAGCGCATGCACCCGCTGCCCGGGAATGTCGCCCAGCGCGGCATTGACCAGTCGCTGGCGCTGCAGGCGCGAGACGCCGGCAAAGGCAGCGCTCTCGAATGGGATGCTCCGAACATCCAGTTCAAGAACAACGCCTTGACCGAGGTCAACGAAGCCTTCTTCAAGGTGGTTCAGGTGCTGCTTCAGCAGGTGACGAATTAGCTGCAACTTTTAAAATGACAGAACTAGCACCTCAGCCCTTTATTGCTGATGCTACTTCTGTTTTTCTTGGCAGATACTTTTTATCTTTTTTTCTCTGTGTTCATTTGTTTTGCTGCTTCTGCTGCTG
>CALEYY010000133.1 GCA_937928295.1 uncultured Moraxellaceae bacterium | reverse complement strand
GACTGGAGTTCAGACGTGTGCTCTTCCGATCTGATGTCGGCAAGAGGACCTGATGGTGCCGGTGCTTGGCTATCGGAAGATGGTCGTGTCGGCTTGGCTCACCGACGGCTGGCCATTCTCGATGTAACAGATGCCGGTGCCCAGCCTATGGCGGCACCAGATGGCCGTCAGCAGATTGTCTTCAACGGTGAAATTTATAATTTCCGTGAGCTGGCTGCGCAACTGAAGGGGCGTGGTCATGTTCTGCGCTCACGCAGTGATACGGAAGTGCTGTTGGCAGGTTGGCGTGAGTGGGGCGAGGGGCTGGTTGATCGCCTGCAGGGCATGTTTGCTTTCGCCATTTGGGATGCGGACCGTCAGGGCGTTTTCATGGCTCGCGACGCCTTTGGCATAAAGCCTTTGTATATAGCAGACGATGGTCAAACCTTGCGCTTTGCCTCTCAGGTGCGCGCCTTGCTGGCCGGGGGTGGTGTCAGTAACAGGCCTGATCCTGCGGGGGAAGCAGGGTTCTGGCTCTGGGGCAGTGTTCCGGAGCCGCATACCCTGTATCGCGCCATTAGTGCATTTCCAGCAGGGCATGCTCGCTGGCAAGGGCGTGATGGTGTCGTCCGCACGCATTGCTTCGCTGACTTGCCAACGCGTTTGCTCGAAGCAGAGCAGGCGAGTGCACATTGGTCACCCACTGAGGTCGAGGAGCGTTTTCGGGCTGCCTTTGCACAATCGCTAGATCGCCATCTGCTGTCGGATGTCCCTGTTGGGGTTTTCCTCTCAGGCGGCATCGACTCCGGTGCTATTGCGCTACAGGCCAGTGGTCGCAGCGCCGGTAACCTGCACTCTCTAACACTCAATTTCGATGTCCTCGCTGGTAGCGCTGCCGATGAGTCTGTGTTGGCCGCCAAGGTGGCTGCACAGGCTGGGATGATTCACAGCACCTGCCCCATTAGCAGTGAAGATTTTTTTGCCGCGCGTCAGGCGCTCTTGCAAGACATGGATCAGCCATCGCTGGACGGGGTCAATACCTGGCTGGTCAGTCGCGAAGCGCACGCCCGAGGCCTCAAGGTCGCCCTGTCCGGGCTGGGTGGAGATGAGTTGCTGGCCGGTTACCCATCGTTCAGGCAAGTACCAGCTCTGGCACAGGCACTGGGTTCGTTCCATGCCGGTCGCCGGGTGCTGGGGCGCGGTGTCCGTCGCTTAACCGCGCCTTGGCTGCATCATGTGGTGTCTGGCAAGTACGCGGGGCTGCTGGAGTACGGCACCAGTATCAGCGGAGCCTACTTGCTGCGTCGCGCTGCCCACATGCCTTGGGAGTTACCGCCTGATCTGCCTGCCGAGGTCCGTGGCGAAGGGTTAGACACCGTGCTTGCCACTTATGCTCGGCAAAGCAGCCTGCCGGCGGGCCTGAGTGCCCGAGGCCAGGTCTCGGCATTGGAAATGCTGTGCTATCAGCGCAATCAGCTGCTGCGCGATGCCGACTGGGCCGGCATGGCCCATGGTGTTGAAATTCGTGTACCGCTGCTGGATCTGGATCTGCTGGCGGTCGCCAGTCGCGCCGACAAAGCCATGCTGGCGCGCATCTCCGAGCATCCGTCTGCCCGGCAGAGCGGTGCGGTGCAAAAGTTGGGCTTTGTGGCACCGGTGGCCGAGTGGCTGAAAGCGGGTAGCCGCACAGAAGAGCCTGCTGGGCGGGGATTGAGCGGCTGGATGCAATCTGTGCATCAGCATCATCTTCCCCGAACCTGTCTGCAGCAACCGATCGCCCTCTGGGTGCCGGAAATGGCGCAGCCCGGCGGGGTACAAAGCTATATGTGGCGGCTCTGGGAGGTCATGCGCGCGGGCTGCGCTGACACGCAACTGCTTAGTCTGAATGACCGCGCCGCCGAACTTTGGCCACGGGCAGGTCAGCAGCAGGTTCGTGGAGCCGAGGCACGCCGTCTGGTGTTTGTGTTGCAGGCATTGATCTCCTCGCGGCGACTGGTCACGGTCGGTCATGTCAATCAGGCTCCCGTGGCGTGGGTCTTGCGTCGTCTCGGCTTGATCCGGCGCTATCTGGTTGTGCTGCACGGGATCGAGGCCTGGCGCCCACTGTCATGGTGGCAGCGCATGGCGCTGCGCGAGGCGACAGCCGTGGTGACCACCACCCGGCATACCCGCGATGTCTGTTGCCGCCTGAACCATCTGCCGGCAAGCAACTTCCATGTGCTGCCGCTGTGTGTGCCGCCTCAAGTGCCGGTAACGGCTAATGATTTTCGATTGACCGGGCCGTTCCCCATTCTGTTCGTGGCACGGCTGGCCAAGGCCGAGCGTTACAAGGGGCTGGAAACAGTCATCGAGGCGATTGCGGCCATGCAGGCACAAGGCCTGGCGCTAACTCTGCATGTGGTGGGTGATGGCGATGATCGCCAACGCTTGCAGGCCTCAGCGCTGCATCACCTGCAGCCCGATACAGCCGTGTTTCATGGCTGGCTTGATGACGCAGCCTTGCAGGCGGCGTATGAGTCAGCCGCTGTTTTTGCCATGCCCAGCGCCAAGGAAGGCTTTGGCATTGTCTTCCTGGAGGCTATGCGTCACGGCGTACCGTGCATTGGCGGTAATCATGGCGGCACGCCGGATGTCATCAGTCATGGTGAAGAGGGCTATCTCGTCCGTTA
>CALEYY010000132.1 GCA_937928295.1 uncultured Moraxellaceae bacterium | reverse complement strand
AGAGGGCATTCGCCGCGGCCTGTACAAGTTGCAGGCGGCAAAGAAAGGCAAGGGTGTCGAGGTGCAGTTGCTCGGCGGCGGTGCCATCTTGCGTGAGGTCGAAGGCGCGTTGCCGTTGCTGGCCGAAGAGGGTGTGCGCGCCACGGTGTGGAGCGCGACCAGCTTCACCGAGCTGCGTCGCGAGGGCTTGGAGGTGGAGCGCTGGAACATGCTGCATCCTGACCAGAAAGCGAAGCAGGCCTGGGTGACGGAGCAGTTGGCGGGTAGTGCTGGGCCGATCATTGCGGCCAGTGATTACATGAAGGTGCATGCCGATCAGATTCGTGCCTTCTTGCCGGCAGGGCGCAGCTATCGCGTGCTGGGGACGGATGGTTTCGGGCGCTCGGATGCGCGCGGGCAGCTGCGTCGTCACTTCGAGGTTGATGCTGCGCATGTGGCCTACACGGCGCTGCTGGCACTGCATGACAGCGGCGATGTCAGCACGGAAAAGCTCTTGGCGGCGCGTCAGCGCTGGGGCATCAATCCCGAACAACCATCAGCGGCGAAAGCCTGAGGAGGTAGTCATGGCGATGCAGATCGCAGTGCCTGACCTCGGCGTCGAGCAGGCTGAGGTTATTGAGTTATTGGTGCCGGCGGGGGCCACGGTAAAGAAAGATCAGCCGATTGCGCTGTTGGAGTCAGACAAGGCCAGCCTGGAGTTGCCGGCAACGGATGACGGCGTGCTGGTGAGCTGGTCGGTAAAAGTAGGCAGCGTGGTGAAGGCGGGTGATGCGCTGCTGATGCTGGAGATTGCGGGAGCTGCAGCGCCTCTAGTGACTGCGGCTACGGTCGCGTCAGCTGCAGTGGCTGCTTCGGTGGTAGCGCCGTCGTCGGCTGCGGTGTCAGCGCCGGTAGCAGCTGTGGCCAGTGGTGCGCCGCGTGCGGAGCTGGTGCCTGATCTGGGCGTAGAGCAGGCCGAGGTTATCGAGCTGCTGGTTGTGGCTGGCAGCACGGTAAAGAAAGACCAGCCGATTGCGCTGCTGGAGTCGGACAAAGCCAGCTTGGAGTTACCGGCTAGCGCTGATGGCGTGCTGCTGAGTTGGTCGGTGAAGGTAGGTCAGGCGGTGAAGGCGGGTGATGTGTTGCTGATGTTGCAGCCCACTGGTGCAGATGCTGTCACGGTGGCTCTCGCTACACCAGCGCCTGCAGCTGTGGCAGCCGCAGCACCTGCTCTGGCTGCACCTGCCCCCGCTGCGCCGATGGTGGCACCTGTGCCTGCGATCACCAGTGCTGCCGAAGTACCGACTGCCGTTGGCAAATGCCATGCCGGCCCGGCCGTGCGGCGTTTGGCGCGTGAGCTGGGCGCGGATCTGACCTTGGTCGCGGGCAGCGGCCCGCGCGGGCGCATCCTCAAGGATGACCTGCATGCCTGGGTGAAGCAGCGCTTGAGTCTGCCTGTTGCGGCGGCACCTGCGGGCGGTGGTATGGCTGGTCTGTTCGGCGACTTGCCGCCTGAGCCGGATTACACCAAATGGGGCGCGGTTGATCTCAGGCCGCGCTCGCGCATTCAGCGCAAGTCAGCTGAAAATCTGGCTCGCTCGGCGTTGATCGTGCCGCAGGTGACGCAGTTCGATCTTGCCGACATCACCGAGCTGGAGGCTTTCCGCCTGAGCCTGCGTGACAGCTTCAAGAAAGATGGGCTGTCGCTGACTATGACGGTGCTGGTGGCGAAGGCGGTGGCTTATCTGCTGCACGAGATGCAGATTTTCAACAGCTCGCTGGCGCGTGATGGCGAAAATCTGGTGGTGAAGGACTATGTCAATCTCGGCATCGCCGTGGACACGCCCAACGGTCTGCTGGTGCCGGTGCTGCACAACGCCGATCGCATGAGCCTGAGCGAGATGGCGCGCAAGCTCGGTGAGTTGTCCGAGCAGGCACGAACCGGCAAGCTGCCACCGGCAGCGATGCAGGGCGCGACCTTCACGATCTCGTCCTTGGGTGGTGTCGGTGGCACGGCGTTCACGCCGCTGGTGAACTGGCCGGAGGTCGGCATTCTCGGTTTGTCGAAGGCGAGTCAGCAGCCGGTGTGGGATGGCAAGGGTTTCGTGCCTAGGCTCATGCTGCCGCTGTCGCTGTCTTACGACCATCGCGTGATTGATGGTGCCACGGCGGCGCGTTTCACGACGCGACTGGCGGTACTGTTGGCGGATATCCGGCGCTTGCTGGTGTGATGCTTGCTGGTGAAGGTGCTTGAGCCATAAAAAACGCGCCATTTGGCGCGTTTTTTATGGGCAAATGATCAGCTTTGTCGCTTGCGCCAAAGCACTTCCTGGCCGCCGCCCTCCCGTGCCAACTGGCGTGCCAGCACGAACAGATAGTCAGAGAGACGGTTGAGATACTGCAGCGCCAGCGGGTTGATGCTTTCCGACTCGCTCAAGGTCAGCGTACGACGCTCGGCACGACGGCAGATGGTGCGTGCCATATGCGCCTGCGCGGCCGCCATCGAGCCGCCTGGCAGGATGAAGTCCTTTAGAGGCGGCAGGTCAGCATTTACGGCATCGATCGCATTTTCAAGGCGCTCGATATACGCCGCCGTCACCAGCACATACCCCGGAATGCAAAGCTCGCCACCGACATCGAACAAGTCATGCTGGATGTGCTCCAACATGACCTGCGTGCCATGACTCGCCGCCAGGCTGGCCCGCAACACGCCGATCTGAGCATTGGTTTCGTCTACCGTGCCATAGGCTTCAACGCGCACAGCATCCTTGCGGACGCGGCTGCCGTCGCCGAGACCGGTGCTGCCGTCATCGCCTGTGCGGGTGTAGATTTTCGTGAGGCGGTTGCCCATGGCGTGCTCCGGTTCAGAAGGTGTAGCGGGCTGTTACATAGCCGCTACGGTCAGCGGTGTTATAGCCGTTTGCTTGCACATACTGTTTGTTGGTTGCATTGTCCACACGCAGCCCGAGCGTGAGCTTAGGTGTAATTTGCCAGTTCGTTAGCAGGTTGGCGATGGTATATCCCGCTGTGCGCTCTATGCCGACATTGCCGAAGTCTTTCGCATGGCTGCGGGAGATAACCTCCGTACCAACGCTCCAGCGCTGAGTCGGCTGCAGCATGAGCAAGGCATTTAGGCCAGCACGCGGCCGGCGCAGCAAATCAGCGCCATTGTCATCTTGTGCTTTCAAGCGGTTGGCATTGATCTGGTAGTTGAAAATGCCGTGCTTGCCGCTAACAGTTAGCTCGGCGCCCTTGATGCGTGCCCGATCAATGTTGGCGTAGTTGTTTGGAAACGCGAAGTCATTCGTGATCAGACCACGAATCTGGTTGTCATAGATATTCGCGGTCACGACATGATTAGGGGCAACCTGCCAGCGCACACCCACTTCACGCTGCCTGGACTTTTCTGGCTGCAAGCTTGGGTTCCCGATGTAGCAAGGGCCAAAATCGTTAAAGTCAAAGTCACCGTCTGACTCGCAAAAACCAGTAAAACCAAGTGAGTAGAGCTGCTCTGCGGTAGGAGCCTTGAATGCTGAGGCGACGGTTCCATAAACACGGAGATTGGTTAGTAATGGATAGCTGAGTGTGAAGCTACCTGTGTTGTGGTGACCAAAGCGTTCGTGCTCGTCGCGGCGCCCACTGAGGCTGATGCCGAGCTTTGCCAGCACTGTTTCGAGTGTGACAAAGCCGCCGTGACTCTGAATCGTCTTGTCGTAACCGAAGGCACCCGTATCCACGGCTTCTTGTTGGTAGTCGACGCCCGCGACCACTTGGCTAGCCTGGCCTACATTGATCTGGTTTACCCAGGAGCCTTGCAGGCGGCTGGCCTCAAGGCTTGTGCTGCGCACGACACGGTTGTAGCCAAGTTCGATGGTTTGTTGCCAGTTATCGGTGGTCGCATGATTGAACGACACGCGGCCGTTACTGAGTTGTTCGTCAGAAACGCCCTGATCAAATTCGACTTGACGATCTTGGTAGAGGCCATTGAATTGCAGCATGGACTTTTCACTGATCTGCTTGCCAGCACTGATTTGGGTGCTTTTGCTGTGCTGACCATCGCGGTCAGGGTTTGATGGCCGGTTGCGTGCGGAGAAACCGTCTTGATCGGCATAACTCGCGGTCAGGGAAACATAGTCACGATCTTGGCGACTACGGACACCGACCTGCATCTCTTGCGTATGAAAGCTGCCGGCCTTGAGTGCGATGAAGCTGCGCTCAGCTTTGCGCGTGAATATCTGAATAACACCACCAATTGCATCGGAGCCGTACTGAGCGCTACGAGCGCCACGCACGATTTCTATACGCTCGATATCTTCTGGGCGCAGAAGGGAGAAGTCGAAGCGACCATCATTAGCGGTATTGGCGCGTACGCCATCAATCAGAACGAGCACATGATTAGAGTTGGTGCCGCGCATGAATACGGAGGTTGAGGAGCCTGGCGCGCCATTCGAGGCAACATCGATACCACCTGCCAGCGAAAGTAATTGGGCGAGTGAGGCAGATTGACGAGACTCAATGTCTTGTCGAGTGATGACAGTAGTACTGGCTGATGTTGTTGACAGGGATTCGGCGGCTCGATTCGCCGTAATCACAATCTCAGTCAGCGGCTTTGTATCATCAGCGGCCTGTGCAGCAAACGACATGGCCAGTGTTAGCGGCGCCAAGGCAAAAGGTAGGTATTTCATGTGTGGATGTCTCAATGCTGTCTGCATCCCCGCAAACAGTCGTTCGGGAAATGCCAGCACGAAGACTGCGCTCGCCGCGAGGATGAGCACATGCTTCGGATAAGCGCCCTCCGCGCTGGCCGTATGAACCTGAGCCGGTCTCCGGGCTGACTGGCGGGCTGAAAGCCGCAGGCGCTCGCCTTCCCATCTGCTAAAGACAGTGGCGTATGAGCACTTTGACCAGGGTCACCGTTGCGGGGGCAGCGTCGGAATGGCACCGACTTCCCGTCTGCGTGTTGGCGCAGACCAGCTTTAAAGCTGGACACTCAAGAACGGGCGGATTGTGGCGATCTGCTGTGAAAATGTCCAACAGCATCCATGAACAAAAAGGGCGGTGCCATTTTCTGCAGGTAAATTGTCTTTTTTTTGAACCACTTGTATCGGTTTTGTTCTGAAGTCTTGATTACGGCAGCGTAAAAGCTTAAAAGATAACTAATACCAGTCTGTTACATAAATACAACAATATGGGTGCGCCATGATGCTTCGAGCTTCATCTTCAACGCCGGTTTCCCGACTGCAGTCTGTGCAAACATCGTTTCTCCCTCTGAAGCATCTGGTGTGCGCCATGGCCTGTGTATCGGCCTGCGCCACAGTACAGGCAGGGTCTATCGACATCGCCGATGGCGAGGGCAAGGTCAGCTTTGACTCGACATTCTCGGCAGGCATCCTAGTGCGCACCCAGGATCGTGATCCACGCGTCATCGGTGCGGTTAACGGCGGCACATCGCGCAGCGTCAACGAAGACAATGGCAACCTGAATTACGACAAGGGCGAGATCGTTTCCGAGCTTCTGAAGGCCAGCCATGACTTCGAAATTTCCTATGGCAAAACCGGTCTGTTTGCCCGATTTGGCTATTTCAAGGATATAGCGCTCAGCAACAAGGACTTCGGTGCCAGCTCGGAAGAGGGCCATGTTGGTGAAGAGTTTGGCGTTATCCCGCACAAGCGCCTAGATTTCGACGCCGAACTTTTTGACGCCTACATTCGCCATGAATTCGATATTGGCGGTCGTGCCCTGAATGTACGACTTGGCAAGCAGGTCGTGAGCTGGGGCGAAAGCACACTCATTCAGGGCGGCATCAATGTTATCAACCCGGTTGATCTCACGCGTTTGCGTGCGCCCGGTGCCGAGCTGAAGGAAGCCTTCATTCCGGTTCCCATGCTCTATTTGTCGCAACAATTGACTGACAATGTCACGGTGGAAGGTTTCAACCAATTCAAGTTCGAGCCTTTCAAGATTGATCCTTTCGGCACCTTTTTTAGCTCTACGGATGTTTTCAGTCCAGGCGGCTATCAGAGTTTCACTGGCTTCGGTCGTACACCGGATAACGCTCATGGCGAAACGGCGGCCGATAACTCGACCATCCCGAGAACCAGTGACAAATATGCGCGCGATACAGGGCAGTTTGGCGGTGCTTTGCGCATATTCCTGCCAAATCTGAATAACTCGGAAATCGGCCTGTATGCCGTGAATTACCATTCACGCCTGCCGCTGGCGAGCACCTTGAAGGCGGGATGTTTGCAGGAGGGGCCCGTCAGTCAGGCCAATCCGGCTAATGGTGGTTGTATTCCGGCTCGTCGCGATGCCGCCAGTGCCCGGGTTTTTGCTGAATACCCTGAGGATATTCAGCTCTATGGCCTGAGCTTCAATACGCCAGGTCCGTTCGGCATTGCTTTGCAAGGCGAATATTCCTATCGTCCGAACCTGCCGGTTCAGCTGGCAACGGTCGAGCTGGTGCTGGCCACTCTGGGTCTGCCTAACCAAGCCGGCTTTGGCAATGATGTGGAGCTCAGTCAGCAAGATCCCGCCGGTACCAAGTTGACGGGCTACCGTCGTGTGCCAGCACAGCAGTTCCAATTCACGGCAACCAAGTCGATTCCGAACCTGTTTGGTGCCGAACAGGTCATCATGTTGGGTGAGGCAGCATTCTTTCATCAGGAGTTGCCGGACAACCTGAAGTTTGCCGGCCCGGCGACTTACCTGCCGTCACGCCAATCAGGCACGCTGAGCTATCCGACGCCGCTCGTGGCCAATGGCTCGGTGCAGCCGGGCGACGAAGGCTATGCAACTAATAACTCCTATGGCTATCGACTCGTTTCGCGCTTCGAATACACCGATGTGTTTGCGGGCATCAACTTGCTGCCGCGCATCGTGTTTTCGCATGATGTGAAAGGGGTCAGCACCTTTTTCACGGAAGATGTGAAGGCGCTATCGCTGGGTTTGAATGCGACTTACAACCAAGCTTGGAATTTTGACATGGCCTATACCAACTTCTTTGGTGGTCGTGTGTTCAAGGGTACGGATTGCAATACGGATCTCACGGCATCGACCGGCTTGCTCAGTGGCATTCCTGCGCTGCCGTTGGGCGGCGCTACCGGCACCGCGTTGTGCGCTGCCCCGACTGGGCCAACCGCATTGCCGTCGGGCCAGGCCAAGACCTATGAAAGCATCGCCAACCCTAATATTGACCGCGATTTCATGGCGGCCAGTCTGAGCTATTCGTTCTAATTTGATAAAACACTATGGAGTTATGTATGAGCCTTAAACCTCTTCTTTTGTCAGTTGCCATGATGGCGCTCGGTGCGAATGCACTGGCCGCTGTTTCTGGCGCTGATGCTGCGCGACTCGGCGCTGATCTGACGCCGATGGGCGCAGAAAAAGCCGGCAATGCTGCCGGTACTATCCCGGCCTGGACCGGTGGTATTACCACGCCAGTAGCGGGCTTCAAGGCAGGCGGTCACTATGTTGATCCGTTTCCCAACGACAAGGCCAAGTTTGAAATCACTGCCGCCAACATGGCGCAATACGCTGCCAACCTGACGCCAGGTCAGCAAGCTCTGCTGAAGAAGTATCCTGACTGGAAAATGAAGGTTTACCCAACTCAGCGTAGCGCGGGTTATCCGAAAGCCATTTATGACGCGACCAAGGCCAACGCCACGCGCGTGAACTTGGTCAGCGGCGGCAACGGTTTCACCGGTACTTCTGTCGGTGTGCCGTTCCCAATTCCGAAGACCGGTGTGGAGCCGATCTGGAACCATATCGTGGCTTATCGTGGTGATACCTTCGACATCAACACCACGCAGGTTGCTGTAACGCGTGAAGGCGATTTCACGCCGGTGCGTTTCGAATACTCCTACGACTTCCACTACAACAACTTGAAAAAGTCGGAAGCCGATCGCGAGAAGAACAAGGTCACTAACTTCATGCAGACCGTGACGGCTCCGGCTCGTCTGGCTGGCCAGATCCTGCTCGTGCATGAATATGCCGACCAGATCGCCAACCCGCGCTCGGCCTGGACCTACAACCCTGGTCAGCGTCGTGTGCGTCTTGCACCGAACGTCGCTTACGACAATCCGGGCGTTGCTGCTGACGGCCTGCGTACCAACGATGACTTCACCTTGTTCAACGGTGCCACTGACCGTTACGACTGGAAGCTGGTCGGCAAGAAGGAAATCTATGTGCCGTACAACAGCTATCGCCTGAACAGCCCGAAGCTGAAGATTGCCGACATCGTTCGTCCGGGCCACATCAATCCGGAACATGCTCGTTATGAGCTGCACCGTGTCTGGGTCGTGGATGCCACGCTCAAGGCTGGCACCAGCCATATCTATCAGCGCCGTACTTTCTACATCGACGAAGATTCCTGGAACATCCTGGAAGTGGACAAGTACGATGCGCGTGGCCAGCTCTGGCGTGTGGCTGAGCAGCACTCGCAGCAATTCTACGACATTCCGGGCATCGGCCCAGGCGTGGAAGTGCATCATGACCTGCAGTCCGGTCGTTACCTGGCCATGGGCATGACCAACGAAGAGCCGACCGTGTATGTGCGTACCAACCGCAGCGCGTCGGACTTCTCGCCGTCGAGCCTGCGCGGCGCCGGTACCCGTTGATCCTGTCACTAGAAGAGTAGATCACTATGTCGAAAGCGGTATCGGCGCTGTTCCTGGTGTTTGTTGCGGCGGTTCTGAGCTTTGCCTTTGCGCATCGCCAGGGCCTGCCCAAGCCAGCCACGGAAACGCACATTGAGACCACCATGGTCATGTCGGCAGTCCCGGTCGGGACTGCTCGTGTCGCGGTGGGCGAGCGTGGGCGAATTTTCCGTCAGGCCGATGCCACGGCACCCTGGGTGGCTGTGAAGTCGCCCACGGAGTCGACCCTGACTCGCGTGCATTTCCTCGATGCGCAGAATGGGCTGGCCGTCGGTCATGACCAGGTCATCCTGCGTACTGCCGATGCCGGTAAGACCTGGAGGCAGGTCTTCAGTGATGCCGCTGCCGAAACGCCGCTGTTCGATGTGGTGATGCTGGATGCCACCCGCGCCTTTGCCATTGGCGCGTATGGCCTGTTTTTGGAAACGGCGGACGGCGGGGCGACCTGGTCGCCGCGTCTGATCTTGCCGGAAGGCGAAGACCGTCATCTCAATGCCATCGCCAGGCTGGCGGATGGCACGCTGATCATTGCCGGTGAAGCCGGCACGATCCTGCGCTCGGCAGATGCCGGCACCACCTGGCAGAAGGTGACTTCACCCTATGCCGGGTCCTATTTTGGCGTGCAGCCGTTAAGCGGCACGCAAGTCATGATTTACGGCATGCGCGGCAAGTTGCTGCGCAGTGACGACGACGGTACTTCGTTCACCGAAGTCACCGTGCCGGTGGCAACGTCCTTGTTTGGTTCCAGCGTGGCGGCCGATGGCCGCATTCTGGTGGCCGGTCAGAGCGGTGAATTGCTGGTCAGCCGCGATGGCGCCCAGACCTTCACCAACACCAAGGTGGAAGGTCGCCCCATGCTGTCGTCGGTGTTGCCGTCGGCCACGGGTGCCGATGCCTTTGGCGAGAAAGGCCTGCACGCCGCAGCCACGAACTGATCAGGACGCATGACCATGAAGATGCAAGCATTTGTGCAATCGCTGTCGGATCTGTTGTTTGGCCGACGCAAGTTTTTCCTCGGGCTGTTTGCCGCCATCACGGTACTGCTGGCGATTTCGGCCTCGCAGCTGCGCGTCGATGCCGGCTTCGCCAAGATGATCCCGCTGCAACACCCGTACATGAAGACCTTCACCGAGTACCAGAAGACCTTCGGTGGCGCCAACCGTGTGCTGATCGCCTTGCGTACCAAGGACGGCCAGGACATCTACAACGCCGAATTCCTGAAGACGCTGAAGGGCGTCACCGATGACGTGTTCTTCCTGCCCGGCATTGACCGTCCGACCGTGACCTCGCTGTTCACGCCGAACGTGCGCTTCATCGAGGTGGTGGAAGAAGGTTTTGCCGGTGGCAACGTGATTCCGGCCAGCTTTGCCGGCACCCCGGAAGATCTCGAGCTGGTGCGCGGCAACGTGCTCAAGTCTGGCCATGTCGGTCGTCTTGTGTCCAATGATTTCAAGGGCGCGATGGTCAGTGCCGAATTGCTCGAGATCGATCCTAATACCGGTGCCAAGCTGGACTATCAAGCTGTGGCCAAGAAGCTCGAAGCGATTCGTGCCAAGTACGGTAATGACAAGGTCAGCGTCCACATCATCGGTTTTGCCAAGGCTGTAGGCGATATCGCTGAAGGCGCTGCCGGCGTACTGGTGTTCTTCGTGGTCGCGTTCTTCATCACCGCACTGCTGCTGCTCTGGTACTCCGGTTCGGCCAAGCTCAC
>CALEYY010000131.1 GCA_937928295.1 uncultured Moraxellaceae bacterium | reverse complement strand
GGACTCCAACGATCTGGAAAAAGAGCGCGGCATCACCATTCTGGCCAAGAACACGGCCATCCGCTGGACCGATGCCCGCGACGGCCAGGAATACCGCATCAACATCGTCGACACCCCGGGTCACGCCGACTTCGGTGGCGAAGTCGAGCGCGTGCTGTCCATGGTCGACTCCGTCTGCCTGCTCGTCGACTCGGTCGACGGCCCGATGCCGCAGACTCGCTTCGTGACCATGAAGGCCTTCGCACGCGGCCTCAAACCCATCGTCGTGCTGAACAAGGTTGACCGTCCGAGCGCCCGTCCGCACTGGGTCATGGATCAGGTCTTCGAACTCTTCGACAACCTCGGCGCCACCGATGAACAGCTCGACTTCCCGGTGGTCTACGCCTCCGGCCTGAACGGCATCTCCGGCTTCGAAGCCGACAAGCTCGGCACCGACATGACCGCGCTGTTCCAGACCATCATCGACCGCGTCAGCCCGCCGCCGGTAAACAGCGACGGCCCGTTCCAGATGCAGATCTCGTCGCTGGACTACAACAGCTATGTTGGCGTCATCGGCATCGGCCGCATCACCCGTGGTCGCGTCAAAACCAACACGCCGGTGGTAGTGGTTGATCACGAAGGCAACAAGCGCAACGGCCGCATCCTGCAGATCATGGGCTACCACGGCCTGACCCGCATCGAAGTGCCGGAAGCCGAAGCGGGCGACATCGTCTGCATCACCGGTATCGAAAAGCTGGGCATTTCCGACACGCTCTGCGACCCGACCTGTGTTGAGGCCATGCCGCAGCTGAGCGTGGATGAGCCGACCGTGAACATGACTTTCCAGGTCAACAACTCGCCGTTCGCTGGTCGCGAAGGCAAGTATGTGACCTCGCGCAACATCAAGGATCGCCTGGAAAAGGAACTGATCCACAACGTTGCACTGCGCGTTGAACCGACCGACAGCCCGGACCGCTTCAAGGTCTCCGGCCGTGGCGAACTGCATCTCTCGGTGCTGATCGAAAACATGCGTCGCGAAGGTTTCGAGATGGGCGTGTCGCGTCCGGAAGTTATTTTCAAGGTCATTGATGGCGTGAAGTCCGAGCCGTTCGAGAACGTCATTTTCGACGTCGAAGAGCAGCATCAGGGCGGCGTCATGGAGCAGATGGGTTCGCGTAAAGGCGACATGACCAACATGATTCTCGACGGCAAGGGTCGCATCCGCATCGAGGCCACCGTGCCATCGCGCGGTCTGATCGGCTTCCGCTCCGAGTTCCTGACCATGACTTCCGGCACCGGCATCATGACCTCGAGCTTCTCGCACTACGGCCCGGTCAAGTCCGGCGATGTAGCAAAGCGCCAGAACGGCGTGCTGATCTCGATGGTGCAGGGCACGGCTCTCGGCTACGCGCTGTGGAACTTGCAGGAACGCGGTCGCATGTTTATTGGCCCGCAGACCGAAGTTTACGAAGGCATGGTCATCGGCCTTTGCGCTCGTGGCGACGACATGGCCGTGAACCCGACCAAGGGCAAGCAGCTGACCAACGTTCGCGCTTCCGGCACCGATGAGAACATCGTGCTGACGCCGGCCATTCGCTTCACGCTGGAACAGGCTCTCGAGTTCATCGAAGACGACGAGCTGGTCGAAGTCACGCCGCAGGGCATTCGCATCCGCAAGCGTCATCTGACCGAAAACGACCGTAAGCGCGCAGGCCGTAACTGATAGGCCAGTGCTGGGAGATATTGTCCACTGCGGGCTAGGATGCCCGCCGCGGAGAATATCTCCCAGCACCCGCGTACCGGTTGAGGACGGCGTTCCGTCTGAGGGCTTCACATCCGCGAGTGGGTGCGTCGACTCACCGAACGGTTGCATGCAGAAAGGGGTTTATCGTGGTTGAGCGCATCCGTAGCGCGCAACCACGATAAACCCCTTTCTGCTATCCACAGATCAGATGGTAAGTCGGGACAGCGACTCTCTGAACCACGCTGGCATGGCGGTTTTTCGGCCGGTTTGCGGGTTCACGCAGACTTGGATGGTCTCGGCTTCGGCGGCAACACGCTGCAGGCTTTCGCTGAACAGGGCGTAGTGGAAGCGCATGCGGTCGTCGCCAATCAGCTCGACACGCACGGCAATGTGCAAGGTGTCGGGGTAGATCACCGGGGCTTTGTAGCGGCAGCGGGCATCGGCAATGACGAGGCCGGTGCCTTCTTCGAACAGGCGCGGAAAGATGCCCAATGCTTCCATCATGGTCAGGCGCGTGTTTTCCAGATACTTGAAATAGACCACATTGTTGACATGGCCGAGCGCGTCCATGTCGCCCCAGTGCACTTTGGTCGGGGCGATGTAGGCGTATTGGCGCTCAAGCTCAGCCAAGGAGGTCGGGCCGCGTGTCGGCTTAGCTTCCATTGCGCTCACTTTTCGGGAACCCAGCCTTTCGGGCGCTCGTAGTCGTCGCCGCTGAGGAACTTCTCTAGCTGTTCTTCGAGGAACTGACGGGAGCTAGGCTCCATGACCTTGAGGTGGTTTTCGTTGATGAGCATGGTCTGGTGCTTGAGCCACTGCATCCAGGCTTCCTTGGAGACGGTGTCGAAGATGGCCTGGCCCTTGGCGCCGGGGAATGGCGGGAAGGCCAGACCTTCGAGCTCTTGCTTCAGTTTGCGGCATTGCACCAGTCGCGTCATGTCTCGGTCTCCACTAGCGCTTGCAGGCGCTGTAACAACTGTTGGACGGGGGTCGGCAAGCCCAAGGCAGGCAGTGCCGCCGGCAGGGGCGGAAGTGTAACCCACTGCCCGTTGGCCTCGTTAACCGCAAGTGCGTCATCCAGGCTCACACGCTCGATAACGGGGTGGATATGCAGGCGAAAATGGCTGAAGACATGCCAGAACGCGGGCCAGGATTCGCTCGCTGACGGCAGAGGAATATCAACCGGCTGCTCGGGAAAGCTCCACAAGCCGCCCCAGATGCCCACGGCCGGGCGCTGCTGCAGCCAGACCTGACCTTGCTCGTTCAAGCGAATCACGAAGCGTACCGATTTCTCGGGCACGACCGCTTTGCGGACTTTCTGCGGATACTGCGTAGGGTTGCCACTGAGCAATCCCTGACAGCTGTGATGCAAGGGGCAGATGCCACAGGCCGGTTTGCTGCGCGTGCACAGGGTCGCGCCCAGATCCATCATGGCCTGATTGTAGTTAGCGGTGCGCAAGGGCGGCGTGTGCGCTTCAGCGACGGCCCAGAACTGCTTGAGCACATCGACCTTGGCCGGGTCGCCGGCGAGGGCTTCGTGCCGCGCCAGCACGCGCTTCACATTGCCATCGAGAATGGCGGCGGGCAGACCGTGGCCCAGCGAGCGGATGGCGCCGGCGGTGGAGCGGCCTATGCCCGGCAAGGCGCTCAGGGCATCCACCGACTGCGGCAGTTCGCCGCCATGCTCGGCCAGTGCCAGGCGAGCAGCCTTGTGCAGGTTGCGGCCACGGGCGTAGTAGCCAAGGCCGGTCCACAGATGCAGCACATCATCCAGCGGCGCTTGCGCGAGGTCGGCGAGTGTGGGGAAACGCTGCATGAAGCGCTCGAAGTAGGGAATGACCGTCGCCACCTGCGTCTGCTGCAGCATGATCTCGGACACCCAGACACGATAGGGCGTGACGGCCTGCTGCCACGGCAGGTCCTTGCGGCCGTGGCAGTCGAACCAATTCAGTACGCGCGTCGCGAAATCAGCGTTTGAAGAGGTCAAAGATCTGCTTCACGGCTTCTTGCTGCTGCGGATTGAGCTTTTCGCCCAACTTTTCGTTGAGCTTGGTTTCCAGCTTGGCTTTGCCCTTGTCGACTTCCTCGTTCAAGCGCGCCTGAGCCATCTGCGCGACGATGCCTTGCATGCCCTGCTGATCGAGCCCGCAGAGCGTGGCAAAGCTACCCTTCAGGTTGCCGTTGCAACGCACCGGAATCGGATACTCAGCCATCTTGGCGTATTTCGTGCCCCAGAATTTCTTGTCGAGCTTGAGCTGGAAACGGTAGTCCACATCCTGCGTGACCAGGTTGTAGGTGCCGTTGCCGCCAACCTGGATGTCCTTGAGGTCGGCCTTCATGGACTTGTTGCTGACCACGCCCTGATTCAGGCTGGTCTCGCCGAGCATGCTGACGATCTCGGTGTCGCGCACCTTGCCTTTCAAAGTGGCGACATCGCGGCCGGTCAGGGCGGGCAGCAATGCCTGGTACTGGCCAAGGGCATTGAACAAGGCATCGGTCACATTCACGCCCTTGATCAGGCCGTTATCCAGTCGCAGGGTGTTCGGGCCTTGCGCGCTCTTGATCCAAGCATCGGCATCGTTGCCCGTGACCTTGACGGAGCCGTTGAAATTCATGCGCCCGGTGAACACATCCTTTTTCAGCGCCGACTTGGCGATGGGGCCGAGGTCGATGTTCTGGATGTTCGGATTCAGGCTGATCACCGGCTGTGCGCCGCGCACATCAATATTGGCCGGCACACTGAAGCTGCCGTTGTAGATGCTGCCGCGCAACTCGCTGACATTCACCACGCCGCCCCGTGCCGTGGCTGCCACGCGGAACTGCCGGATCGGATAGGTCATGATGTCCAGCGCGCCGGCCGTCAGCGCCACATCGATATTCTGGCTGCGCAGCAGCGCCACCGGCAGCAACCCGGCCACGGCTTTCTTCGTCGCTTCGGCATCGGCTTTGGCAGCAGCGGGCGCGGCTGATGGCGGCAGATAGTTGTCGGCATTGAGCTGATCGAGGTTCAAGCGCGCGTAGAGACGCGCATTCGGCAGCTCACGCACGCCGGCCTCGCCGCTGATGTTGCTGCCATCGAGCGCAATACGCAGATTGCTGGCCAGCACCTGGGTCTCGTTGCCGGAAATCGCTGTGCTGATGCTGACGCGCTGCAGCACTTTCGGGTCTTTGGTGACGGGCGCGGCCATGCCCAGCGTCGCCATGAGCTGACGCGGGTTGAAGGTGCTGGTCTGCAACGAACCATTGATGCTCATGCCCTTGCTGACCGAGCTGGCACCCGTGGCCAGCGCCGGCAGCTTCACCGCCAGCTGGCTATCCACACGAATGCCGGCGAGCTGCGCGACCAGCGCGGGCAGGCGCACATCGCCGGTTTTCCAATTCGCCTCCAGCGAGGTATTGACCGAGACCGGCATGGCTTTCGGCAAAGATTTGTCCGCCAAAGTGGCAGCGATGCTCAACTTCGGCAGGCTGGCCTGACCGCTGGCCAGATTGACCTGCCCTTGCGTAGTGATTTTCGCCGTGATCGGTGCCGGGCGGCCGGCGTCCTGATACTGCGCGTCCAGCGTAATGCCGGTGAGCTGGATGATCTGTTTGGCGAGATCGGCATTGATGTCGCCGGCAAACTTCAGCGTCGCCGGCTGCTTGAGCTTGGCGTCGCGATAATCCACATCCAGCTTCAACGCCTTCACCTGATGGTGCTGAGCCGGCAAATCCAGCTTAACTTCGTCAGCCTTGGCCACAATACCCACCGGAGCCGGCAATGCCGTGCCACTAAGCTGGCTGCTAACACTGAGCGCGC
Source organism: uncultured Moraxellaceae bacterium (assembly GCA_937928295.1). Lineage (GTDB taxonomy): Bacteria > Pseudomonadota > Gammaproteobacteria > Pseudomonadales > Moraxellaceae > Perlucidibaca. The sequence continues at coordinate 4,812 of CALEYY010000131.1, read as the reverse complement.
TCAGCACATGCTGCTTGGCATCCAGATTCAGCGCCACCGTGGTTTCAATCTGGTTGTCCGCCAGCAAGGTCTTGCCGGCCGCATCTTTTTGCGCGAACTGGAACTGCGCCTTGATCGGAAACGCCTTGTCCGGGTCGATGTTCTGCGCCTGCACAGCCACTTTCGACACCGTGCGCGTCACGCCTGCTTTCTCATCCACCAGAGTCAGCTGCGTGTTCTTCACATCCAGCGTATCAATGGCGAACGAGACCTTCTTCGACTCTTCCTCATCCGGGCTCTTCAGCTTTTCCAGCAGATGATCCCAGCTGGTCTTGCCATCAGCGTATTGCACGAAGCGCACCGCCGCGCCATCCAGCAGCACGGCATTGACGCTGACCTTGCCGGCCAGCAGCGGCATCAACTGCACCGACACAGCGGCCTCTTGCACGGCCAGCAGCGTTTCTTTCAGCGCAGGATCGGTCAGGCTGGTAGCACCCAGCTTGATGCCGATATTCGGGTACAGCTGCCAGGCCAGTTGGCCGGTCAACGCCATGTCCATGTCGGTTTTCTTTTTCACGGCCGACGCCAGTTCCTGCTTGTAGTCATTGGGGTCGAGCACCAGCACGATATACGCCGCCAGCGCCGACACAGACAGCAGCAAAACCCCGAAAATGCCGCCAATAACCAGCAAAATGCGTTTCATGACCCGTTCCCTCATGCGTGTGCGTGAAATGTAGCGCGCCCATTGTTTATTTGACAGCTGACGCGCGAAACATGAGAATAATTCTCATCTTTGCTTCGAGTCGTCGTGCCCGTGCGCCTGTCTGATCTGCCTCGCTACACCACTGCCACCGTGCAGCGCGTGGAAGCCGCTTACACCAACGACGCCATCGCTCAGCGCCTTGCCGATCTAGGCTTTGTGCCGGGTGAATCCGTGCGGCTGACGGCAACAGGCCCAGTCGGCCATGATCCCTTGCTGGTGCAAATCGGCTTTACCCGCTTCGCCCTGCGACGCAGCGAGGCTGATCGCGTGCTCGTGGAGATCAACGCATGAGCAGCGAACTCGCGCACCGCATCGCGCTGGTCGGCAACCCGAACTGCGGCAAAACCTCGCTGTTCAATCAGCTCACCGGCGCTAGGCAGAAAGTCGCCAACTACGCCGGCGTGACAGTCGAGCGCAAGGAAGGCCGCATCATCCTGCCGTCTGGCCGCTCCCTGCATGTGCTGGACCTGCCGGGCGCCTACAGCCTGAACAGCACCAGTCCGGACGAAGCCATCACGCGCGCCGTCTGCCTCGGTGAGCAGGCCGGTGAAGCCGCGCCGGATCTGATCGTCTGCGTGGCCGATGCCACCAACCTGCGCCTGCATCTGCGCTTCGTGCTGGAAGTGCAGCGCCTGGGCAAACCCATGCTGCTGGTGTTGAACATGATGGATGCCGCCAAGCGTCGCGGCATCCGCATCAATACCGCCCAGCTCGCGGCCGACCTCGGCGTGCAAGTCGTGGAGTGCATTGCCGTGCGGCATGACGGCGTCGCTTCACTGGCGACCGCGCTGGATCAGTCACTGCCGGATGTCGCACCGCCCTTGCTCGCGCCCGATGCCGACCTGCACGCCGAGGTGCGTCGCCTGCTCGCCACCAGCGTGGTCATGCCCACGCAGACCGACGCCCGCGACGATGCCCTCGACCGCGTGCTGCTGCATCCGGTCTTCGGCCTGGTCTGGCTGGCACTGATCATGTTCTTCATATTCCAGGCCGTGTTCTCCTGGGCCGAACCGTTCATGAACGGCATCGAGCTGGGCGTCGCAGCAGTAGGTCAGGCCACCACCGAGTGGATACCGCCGGGAATCCTGCACAGTCTGGTCAATGACGGCATTTTCGCCGGCGTTGGCGGGGTTTTGGTGTTTTTGCCGCAGATTCTGATTCTGTTCTTCTTCATCCTCATGCTAGAAGAGTCAGGCTATCTGCCACGCGCCGCCTTCCTGCTCGACCACCTGATGCACAAGGCCGGCCTCACCGGTCGCGCCTTCATCCCGCTGCTGTCGAGCTTCGCCTGCGCTGTGCCCGGCATCATGGCCACACGCAGCATTTCCGACCCGCGCGACCGCCTCACCACCATCATGGTGGCGCCGCTGATGACCTGCTCGGCGCGTCTACCCGTTTACACCCTGCTGATCGCCGCCTTCATTCCGTCGCAGAGCGTCGGCGGCCTGTTCAACCTGCAGGGCATCGTGCTCTTCCTGCTCTATTTCGGCGGGATATTCAGCGCGCTGGCCGTCGCCACCGTCATGAAATGGATGCAGAAGGATCGCAGCGAGCATGCCCTGTTGATGGAGCTGCCGAGCTATCGCCTGCCGGACCCTAAGAGCCTGCTCATCGGCCTGAAAGAGCGCGCCCTGATCTTCATCAAGCGCGTCGGCGGCATCATTCTCGCGGTCACGATTCTGCTCTGGTTCATGGCCACTTTCCCGTCGCCACCGGAAGGCGCGACCATGCCGGCCATCAACTACAGTTTCGCCGGCCAGCTCGGTGCCTTGCTCGCGCATGTGTTCGCGCCTATCGGCTTCGGCTGGGAGATATCGATTGCGCTGGTGCCGGGGCTGGCGGCTCGCGAAGTCGCCGTGGCGGCGTTGGGCACGGTCTACGCCATCTCCGGCAATGAAACCATCGTGGCCAATCAGCTCAGCTCGCTGATCGCCTCGCAATGGACGCTGCCGACGGCGCTGTCGCTGCTGGTCTGGTACATCTTCGCGCCGCAATGCCTGTCCACGCTGGCCACCGTGCATCGCGAAACCGGCTCGTGGCGGCTGGTCGGCATCATGACGGGCTATCTGTTTGGCCTGGCGTATCTGGCCTCGTTCATTACCTATCAGGTCGCCGTGAGGTTGGTATGACGAGTGCCTTTAGCATCAGTGCGCTGATCCAGTATGTGCTGGTCGGCGCGCTGCTGGGCTGGAGCCTGTGGCGCTTTCTGCGCACCCTGATGCCGACGCTGATGCGCAACCTGCAAAATCGACTGGCTCAGGCCGTGGCCAAGGCCGGCTGGCTCAGGCTGGGCAGCTGGCTGCAGTCGGGTGAGGCGGGAGCAGGCTGCGGCAGCGGCTGCAATACCTGCGGGAGCTGTGCCACACCGGCATCTGCCACGCCGGCTGAAACCGAAGCGCCCGTGCAATGGCGCGACCCTTCACGCTGAACGCGCTAGTCGTAATCACCACAACGCACGATATTCCCGCACTCGTCGGTAATGCCCCTGAAACCGACGCCATGCGCCTCAAAGCCCAGTCGCGGCCAATGCTCACGATAATCTCGGCGGTCATGATGATGGCCATGAAAGCTGCGCTTCACGCCCAGATGCTGGGCCAATTCATCCAGCGCCTGAAAACCATGCGGATGCGCACTCGGGGCTTCATGCGTGATCAGGATATCCGCCCGCTGCACGGCCAGCCGGGCAATCTCGATGGGGAAAATCGTACTGCGATGCTTGCGCGGCAGGCCATCGCGCCAGAGCTCGTCCGACCTGCATCGGGCCAGAAAATCCTCGGGCGATATATGCCGCCACGGCTCTGGCGGGAACCAGACCTGCCCGCGAAAAACACCGCCAAGGCCAGCAATCCGGTAGCCTGCGACCTCTGCCACGCGACCATGCAGATTGCGTGACGCCAGTTCGCTGGCAAAGAGATGGTCGTAATGCGTATCGCCGCCGGTATCGTGATTACCGTGGATGAACCAGATTTGCGTCTGATCGAGAATGCTCTTGAGCTGCTCGTGCAAAGGCTGCCTAGCCTGCAGATCACCGAGAAAAATCACCGCAGCCGGATTGTGCTGATGCACCGCGTCAATGATGTGCTCGAAGCCGCCGTGGGTGTCACCGCAGAAGAAAAGCCGCGGACTGCTCAAGGCATCACCGCACGATGAACGGGCAACAGAACGGGTAACAACAGGGAGTTGGAGCGGGCGATGGGAATCGAACCCACGGCTCTAGCTTGGGAAGCTAGGGTATTACCATTATACGACGCCCGCATGCAGCAGACCGGCATTGTAGCGGCAGCCGGCAAAGTCACAACCCGTTTCTGCAATACCGTCGCCATCAGTCCAGCGTCGAGTAATCATCTGCCGACAACACACGATGACCGCCGCTGTTCTCCAGCTCGCGAATCTCCTGCGCCAGCCGCGCCAGCACGCCGCGACCCCGCGTCGCCGGGTGGATGGCAAAGTGGCTGAGTTGCCGGCCTTCCGCGATGCCGCAGGCCCAGGCTGCGGAAATCGGCTTGTCGTTGAACCAGCCGATGTAGAGCGTGGCATCGCTGCTCGGTGGCGTCAGCAGCAGGGCAGGCTCGAGCTTGCTCAAGCGTTCGGCGAGTTCGGAAGCAAGCGGTAACGACTGACTACGGGCGATAACGGGCATGATGGCATCCTGAGTAATCACCAGAGTGTACCTAGGTCGCGCCCAGTGCGGCTATAATCGCCAGCTCAAACACAGCCGGCTTGATTGCCGATGGGGCTCAGCATGACCGCACGCAGCGCGGAAGTGGTTCGCAACACGAAGGAAACGAAGATTCGCGCCGCCGTGAATCTCGACGGTACCGGCCAGGGCGACCTGCGTACCGGCATGGCGTTTCTCGACCACATGCTGGATCAGGTCGTGCGTCACGGCCTCATCGATATCACCCTGGTCTGCGAGGGCGATCACCACATCGATGATCACCACAGCGCCGAAGACTGCGGCATCACGCTGGGTCAGGCGTTTGCGCAGGCGGTCGGTGACAAGACCGGCATCCGTCGTTACGGCCACGCCTATGTGCCGCTGGACGAGGCGCTGTCGCGCGTGGTCATCG
>CALEYY010000130.1 GCA_937928295.1 uncultured Moraxellaceae bacterium | reverse complement strand
GACGCATCGTTGCCGATGCCTGCTGCTGCGCCTGCTGTTGCTGCGCCAGCAATCGCGCACTCAGCACCGACAGCGCGCGCGCCTTGTTCTTGTGCTGCGAGCGCTCGTCCTGACACTCCACCACCACGCCGGTCGGCAGATGCGTGATGCGCACGGCCGAATCGGTCTTGTTGACATGCTGACCGCCAGCGCCGCTGGAGCGATAGGTATCGATGCGCAAGTCTGCCGGGTTGATCTCGATGGCGCTGATCTCTTCCGACTCGGGCAGGATGGCCACGGTGCAGGCCGAGGTATGAATGCGCCCCTGCGATTCGGTCGCCGGCACGCGCTGCACACGATGCGCGCCGGACTCGAACTTGAGCGCGGCATACACGCCCTCGCCCTCAACCCGCGAGATCACTTCCTTGAAGCCGCCATGCTCGCCGGCATTGCTCGACACCACTTCCACGCGCCAGCCCATGCGTTCGGCATAGCGGCTGTACATGCGAAACAGGTCGCCGGCAAAAATCGCCGCCTCATCGCCGCCAGTACCGGCGCGCACTTCCAGATAAATATTGCAGGTATCGTTTGGGTCTTTGGGCAGCATCAGCCGCTGTAGCTCGGCCTCAAGCACCAGCAGTCGCTGGTCAGCCTCGCGGATATCCTGCTCGGCCAATTCACGGAAATCCGGATCACTCAGCAGCTCGCGCGACGCCTGCTGATCGGCCTGCGTGCGCCGATACGCCAGCAGCGCCTGCACCACCGGCTCGATCTCGGCATGCTCGCGAGACAGTTTGCGGAACTGCGGCTGATCGCCGATGACGCCGGCATCGCCGAGCAGGGCATTGAGTTCCTCGAAGCGCTCGGCGAGCTGATCGAGGCGGGACAGAATCGAGGCTTTCACGCTGGCGTATCGCTGTCTTGCAGTCCGAGCACGCGCAGCGCCACCGGCAATTGCGCCTGATCAGCCTCGGCGGCAAGCTGACGCAGCGCCACGGTCGGCGCATGCAGCCACTTGTTCATCAGATTGTGTTGGAGGCGCGCCAGCACTTCTTCGGCATCGCCGCCCTTGCGCAAGGCCGCCAACGCCTTTTCACGCTCAACATCGGCCACTTGCATGGCCTGGCTACGCAGGCTGCGGATCAGATGCGCGGCATCTTGGCTGATGCGCTGATGCGCGCCGAAATCCTGCACATGCTGGGTAATCAGAATTTCCGCCGCTTCCGCCGCCACCAGTCGTTCGCGCCAGCCGGCATCGACCACGCCCTGCAAATCATCCACGGTATACAGATAGACATCCTCAAGTTCGGCGACTTCCGGCGCGATGTCGCGCGGCACGGCAATATCGATCAGCAGCAAGGGCCGGTGACGGCGGCGCTTCAAGGCCTGCGCCACTAGCTCGCAGGTGATGACCGGCTGGCTGCTCGCCGTGCACGACACCACCATGTCGGCTCGCGCCAGCGCCGCGCCCAGCTCAGACCACGGCAGCGCCTCGCCGAGCACGCTCTGCGCCAGCGTCTCGGCATGCGCGAAGGTTCGGTTGACGACCATCAGCTCCGTCACCCCCTGCTCGCGCAGATGCCGCGCCACCAGCGTGTTCATCTCGCCCGAGCCGACCAGCAGCACCGGCGTGTTCTGCAGCGACTCGAAGACCTGGCGCGCCAGCGTCACGGCGGCAAAACCGATGGATACCGGGCTGACGCCAATGGCCGTATCCGTGCGCACCTGCTTGGCGGCGGCGAAGGTTTTCTGGAACAGGCGCTCCAGCTCCGGGCCGAGCGTGCCGGCCGCGAGCGCATCGCGATAGGCCAGCTTCATCTGGCCGAGAATTTGCGGCTCGCCGAGGATCATCGAGTCCAGACCCGCCGCCACGCGCATGGCATGACGCACGGCCTGTTCAGCGGCATGGCTGTAGGCCACGCCCTGCAGATCCTCCGGCGCCAGCTGCTGACTGCCGGCGAGCCATTGCAGCAAAGCTTGCGCTGCGGCATCTGGCAGATCGGCGGCGGCATAGAATTCGGTGCGGTTACAGGTCGAGATCAGCGCCAGCTCACGCAGGCCGGTGTGCTTGCAGGCGGCAATCAGCGCGCTCGGCAAAGCCTCGGGCGCAAATGACACGCGCTCGCGCAAGGCTATCGAAGCCGATTTGTGATTGATGCCGAACGCCAGCAGCCCCATGTCCGACCCTGTGTCGTAATGCACGCTGCGTTTGCAGCCATTTGAAAACGCACGAATTGTGAGGGATAGGGCGAACAAAAACAAATCTGCACGCGGCATTTGCTAGACTGCCAAGCCTGTTTCCTGCGGGGATTTCCCGATGTTGCGTCTGCTCGCTGCCTTTATATTCACCGCGCTGCTAAATGCCTGCGCCGTCACGCCAGTTGCGCCGCCTGCGCCGGTGGTCGTGGCCGACCCTGAAAAGAGCCCACGACAGCTCAATCAGTGGGAAGCCAAAGGCAAAGTCGGCATCCGCTTTCTGGGCCAGAACATCTCGGCCACCTACCGCTGGCAGCGTATGAACGACGACTTCAGCGCCGACGCCGCCGGCCCGCTGAATCAGGGCTACACCACGCTGGAGGGTCGCGCCGGCATGGTTACGCTGGAAAACGCCTGGTTCGGCCATCACGAAAGTGCCGATGGCGAAGGCCTGCTACAGGCGCTGACCAGCATTCGCGTGCCGTTGTCACACTTCAATGCCTGGTTCATGGGCTGGCCGAAGGACGCCACTACGCCTGTACAAACCCTGACCGCACCAGACGGTGTGCGTGAATTCAACGAATACGGCTGGACAGTTCGCATCGCCAGCGAGCAGGTCGTGCAGGGCTATCGCCTGCCCGAGCGCATCATCGTTTCGCAGGATGGCACGCGGCTGCTGCTGGCGCTGACGAGCTGGACGCCGGGCACAGCAATGACTACAGCAGTAGGCAACGCCCCGTGAGCACACCTGCAAAGACATGGTTGCAGCACTTCAGCCTGCCGGCACCGGCCAAGCTCAATCTGTTTCTGCACATCACTGGTCGCCGCGAAGATGGCTATCACACCCTGCAAACGCTGTTTCAGTTTCTCGATCAGGCCGACACGCTGCACTTCAACCGCCGCGACGATGGCCAGATTCAGCTGCAGGCAGACATACCCGGCGTCGCCAGCGATGACAACCTGATCGTGCGCGCCGCGCTGGCGCTGCAAAAAGCCACGCACTGCCCGCTCGGCGCCGACATCCGCTTGAGCAAGCTACTACCCATGGGCGGTGGCCTCGGCGGCGGCTCGTCCGATGCCGCAACCACCCTGCTCGGCCTCAACGCACTCTGGCAAACTGGCCTCAGCCTTGCGCAGCTGGCCGATATCGGTCTCAAGCTCGGCGCCGATGTGCCCGTTTTTGTCCACGGCCATGCCGCCTGGGCCGAAGGCGTCGGCGAACAATTGCAAGCGGTGAGCATCCCCGAGCCGTGGTATGTGGTGCTCACGCCCGATGCCCACATCGCCACCGCCGCCGCTTTTGCACATCCTGAATTGACACGAAATTCCGACCCCATTACACTGCGCGCCTTCTCAGCGGGAGCCGCCCGAAATGACTTCGAAAAAGTCGTCCGGCAATTGTCTCCCGCCGTTGATGCAGCCTTGCAATGGCTGGCGCAGCACGGAACAGCGCGCATGACGGGAACCGGAGCCTGCCTGTTTTTGGCTTGCTCTGACGCCGATCACGCCGCACAGATTCTGGCTGCAAGTCCGGTCCAAGGTTTCATCAGTCGCGGACAGAATGTCTCCCCTGCGCATCGCGCTTTGGACACACTGTTCCGACCACACCGTATATAGGGGCGTCGCCAAGCGGTAAGGCAGCGGGTTTTGATCCCGCCATGCGTTGGTTCGAATCCAGCCGCCCCTGCCATTTTCTATCCGGCCGAGACGATTCGTCATCATGCCCAATCTTGTCGTGTTCACTGGTAACGCCAATCCCGAGCTGGCCCGTAAGGTCGCCAGCCATCTGCATGTGCCTCTGGGCGCAGCGCATGTCGGCACTTTCTCGGATGGCGAAATCGCGGTCGAGATCAACGACAATGTACGCGGCAAGGATGTCTTCATCCTGCAGTCGACCTGCGCGCCGACCAACGACAATCTGATGGAACTGATCGTGATGGCCGACGCCCTGCGCCGCGCCAGTGCCGGTCGCATCACGGCGGTCATCCCTTACTTCGGCTATGCCCGCCAGGATCGCCGCGTGCGTTCGGCGCGTGTGCCGATCACGGCCAAGGTCGTGGCCGACATGCTGACCACGGTCGGTGTTGACCGCGTACTCACCGTTGATCTGCACGCCGACCAGATCCAGGGCTTCTTCGACATCCCGGTAGACAATGTCTACGGTTCGCCTGTGCTGCTCGCCGACATCGAGCGTCAGGAGTACCAGAACCTGGTCGTGGTTTCGCCGGATGTGGGCGGTGTTGTCCGCGCTCGTGCCGTCGCCAAGCAGCTCGATGACGCCGACCTGGCCATCATCGA
>CALEYY010000129.1 GCA_937928295.1 uncultured Moraxellaceae bacterium | reverse complement strand
CGTCGTAGCCACCTGCTGTTAACCCCAAGCGACTTTTCAGAAGACCCAGATAACTCAGCAGATTTAGATCCGTATTGACCAAACCATTCCAGCCAATCGCATCCACACTCAATGTAGTGCCCAGCAGACCGCCTAGCGTGGCATTCAACAGCGCGCTTTTGGTGCTATCCACAGAGACCAGCGTTGTTTTCAAGGTCAGCGCAGCCAATGGCACACCCCGGCTGGCAACAGCCACCGCACTGAGCATGATGTCACCGCCAAACAAGCCCCCGGCAATCAGGCTGGCAGGAACACTATGGGTAACGCGAACACGGATGGCCACGTGACTGGCCGCGCGCAGTGCAAAAACCCGTGCGCCGCTAACGCTGTTGATATCGCCACACTCGGCCACCAGTGTGTGCTTCGCGTCCGCAAGATAACCATTGCGTTGCGCTGCCTGCGTGGCATAAGTCGTTGCTAGGCTCCCTGCGCTAACGCAGTCACCCCCACGCGATACCGCCTCTATGGCCGAAATGTCGGCCAGCCGCTGCAGTTTGCGCTTTTCCAGAAAAAGTCGGCCGCTATCGACTACCAGCACCAAACACAATACCGCGAGCAGCAGGAATGCTGCTGTCAAGATTGTGATTGCTCCGCGCTGATTGGACCTCATGGCACATGGCCTCTATTTTGTGCTGAAGCTCTGGCTGAGATTCGCGGCGGGTACTTCCTGATCCAGCGTCTTAATGAAGCGTAGAGCGGCTTTATCTTGATAAGCTTTCGACACCGACTGCGGATTCGACGATGCCATTGCGCCATCTGCCTGCAGAGATAACCAGCTGGTGGTGGCAGCACCTGCCAACGCAGGCTCTCGCCCAAGCTCATCTGCATGCAAAAGAGCAGAGGAAAGTACCAGCATAGGCAACAGCCAGAAGATCTGAATGTGCGTCTTCATTTACTTTACCTCCAATAATGCCTTCAGCCATCTTAAGTGAAATGACCGTGGCACATGGTTGAGCCTGCAAAAAGACAACAGAATCACAACGAAAAGATCATGCCCGTGGATCGATAGGGCAGCTGCCTAGGCTTGCCTTAGCACGCTGTGAAAGCAGCTTGATACACATCGCATGCAACTCGCTTTTCACGGCAGCAACAGGCTGCCAGCGATTGGAAAAATCAAACCAAGCCTCACGATTGGCCTGCAGTAATGACAGCAGCATCAGATTAAAGCGTGGCTGCGCATCATCTTTGGCTAACTCATGGGCCGTGCGTAATTCAAAGGCCGCACGGGTATCGTTCTGCAAATACAGGTAAAGCACACCCAAATCATTACGAATACGAGATCGGAAGAGC
>CALEYY010000128.1 GCA_937928295.1 uncultured Moraxellaceae bacterium | reverse complement strand
ACGAGATCATCAAGTGTGACTGGAGTTCAGACGTGTGCTCTTCCGATCTCGATGCTGTCGCCACTGCCGCCGACCTTGGCCGGCGTGCAAGTGCAGTTAACGGAAACGCTGGCACCTCAGCTGCTGGTGGAAAATCCGACGGACAAGACCCTGATCATTCTCGGTCAGGACGGTCAGCCCTTCCTGCGCCTCGGCCCGCAAGGTGCCGAAGCCAATACCCGGCATCCCGACTGGCTGAAGACTTATCTACCCGGCGGCCTGCCAGGGCGCAAACCGGAAACCGGTAGCATACCGCTGTGGAAATCCCTGAAGCGCAACCCCGCCTGGGGCTGGTTTGATGCCCGTCTGCAGCCGGCCGGGCACAAAGCCGGCCAGTCATGGCGCATTCCCGTACTGCTCGATGGCAAGGCCAGCGAAATCAAAGGCAGCTTTCAGCCAACACTTCAGAGCGGCTACTGGCAGGCGAGCTGGACACGCTTGCCCGCGCTGCCGGCCGGCGTCAACCTGATGCTGATTCCGGGCCAGCCCTACGGCCTGATGCTGAGCAACAGCAGCGCGCAAGCCGTCACGGTCATGGGCCGGCAAGGCGAGCCCTTCATTCGGGTGTCGGCGCAGGGCACGGAGGCGTATCTGGCCAGTCCGTTATGGCAGGAAACAGCGGCGCAACAAGGGCTGCGGAGCCAAGGCTTGCGCAGCGATAAAGGCCAGCAAGCATCGCCCTGGCTCAAGCTCAACAGCGCACAACGCCACACTTGGATCGAGCCTCGCACCCGAGGCCGCAGCGGCCAAACTAAGCCGCTGCGTTGGGAGATCCGTCTGCAAATCGGCACACAGAGTCTGGTCGCCGAAGGCGTGAGCCGCTGGGTATCAAAGCGCTAGAATTTGCACCACCAGCGGCTCCATCTTGGTCAAACCGTAACGACGCCCCACCGCCAGTGCCTCGACCGCCGGCAAGCCCTGTAGCCAATGCGCCCGCAGCGCAAACAGCGCCCCCACACGATTGCCGCTCATGCAATGCACCAGCACCGGGGTATCACCGCTGGCTGCCAACAGGCTGTCCAGCGCTTGCGCATTGGCACGGTTCAGGTCATGGCCGCCAACGATCGGCAGATGCGCGTAATACAGGCCCAGCTCGGCCGCCAGCGCCGCCTCGTCGAAACCACCATGCTCGTGCTCCGGCAACATGTCGATGACATGCGTGATGCCGGCAGCCTTGACCTCGGCCAGCGCCTCCGGGCTGACATAGCCGCCCGCGTAGTGATTGGGTTCCACAAACAGCAGATTGGGGATGGGCAGGGCCATGACATGCTCGCAAGGACGAGAAAAGAAGGCGCTTAGCCTAGCATGCAGAACTCGCGAATACCGAGCGCGGTAGCGACGATCAGCATCAGAATCGCAAAGCCTTGTTGCACCCGTTGCGCCGGCACATGAGGCGCCAGCCAGCGCCCGCAGAGCAGGCCGACCAGCACCGCCAGCATGAAGGGCCACGCTGGTAGCCAGGCTTCCGTCGCAAGATGCCCCATCGCCATGAGCACGCTGAAGCTGCTCACCAGCGCGACGGTCATCAGCGAGGTGGCCACGATGGCGGCCATGCTCAGATCGGTGAAAAAGCGCAGCACCGGCACCATGATGAAGCCACCACCGACGCCAAGCAGCCCTGTCAGCAAACCCGAAAAAGCCCCGAAGCCGCACATCGCGACGGCGCGTTTCGGCGTCCACAGAAAGCGGCCGGTATCCGGGCTGACCGGGCAGATCAGCATGTCGGCACCTTCGCTGGCCTGCGCCCCGGCATGCAGCAGGCGTAGCGCCGCCAGCACCATCACCGCCACGAAAAGGGCCGTGAGCCACTGCGGCGAAATATAGCGCGACAGCATCAGGCCGAGCGCACTCATGGGCAGGGCCGCCAGCGCCATGACGATGGCGGCGCGATAACGCGCGAGACCCTTGCGCAGGCCATCGAGCGCACCCACGCTGGCACTGACAGCGACCGCCATGAGCGCGACGGGTGCTGCTTGCGCCACCGTCCAGTGCAGGCCGAACACCAGTGCCGGAACAGCCAGCATGCCGCCGCCCGCGCCGGTCAGGCCGAGCAGCACACCAACGATCCAGCCAAGAATAATCAGCATACCGGGCTCAGGCCTGACCGCAGGCGAGATTGGCCGGGATGGCGATGTCCATCATGGCCGGATCAGGCAGGTTCAGGGCACGCATGATGGCCACATATTCGGCCTCGCTGCGACCGGCCACACGCGGGTTCCAGCGCTTCTCTTCGGCGATGCTGGACACGCTCCAGCCTTTGTAATCGTGGCCGGGATAGACCAGTGTTTCATCCGGCAGGCGGAACAGCTTTTCGGTAATCGAATGCCACGACTTGTGCGGATCACCGCCCTGGAAATCGGTGCGACCGGTGCCGCGAATCAGCAGCACATCGCCGGTAAACACGGCTTGCGGCCGCTCGGGGCGCAGCACGAAACTGAACGATTCATCGGTATGGCCCGGCGTGTAAAGGGCTTGCAGCGTCAGGCCATCCACGGCCAACAATTCGCCGTCGTGCAGAGATCGCGACACACACTGGGCACGAGTGAACTCGCCCATCAGCGTCACGCAGGCAGTGGCATCGCGCAGATCGCCCAGGGCCGTAATGTGGTCGGCATGGGTATGCGTGTCGATGGCATACACCAGCTTCACCTCCAGCTCCTTCAAGAGTTGAAGGTATTGCGGCAGATACTCCTTGACCGGATCGATGAGTACCGCTTCGCGACCCGGACCGGAGGCCAGCAGGTAAGAGTAGGTGCTCGACTGACGATGAAAAAGTTGGCGAAAGATCATGCTCAGCGCCTCTGGAAGAAACGGTCATGCAGCCAGGATCCGAACAGCATGGCCACAACAAACGCCACGATGCCCTGACCGCCCTGCACCACACTGACCAGCGCCGGCCCCGGGCACAGCCCGGACAGGCCCCAGCCGATGCCAAACAGCGACGCGCCGGCGAGCAAGCGCAGATCGATATGCGTCGCCTGCGGCCAGTGAAACACCGGCGCAAACACCGGCTGCGCGCGACGACGCCAAAGCGCGAATGCCGGCAAGGCCACCAGAATGGCACCGCCCATGACGAAGGCCAGTGTCACATCCCAGTTCCCGGCCAGATCGAGAAAGCCCTGTACCTTCATGGGGTCGGTCATGCCCGACAACACCAGCCCCAGGCCAAAGATCAAGCCGCAGACAAACGCCGACAAAAGGTTCATCTCAAAGCCCTCCGTGCCGGATAACAAAGACCGTGACAAAGCCCGCCGCCATGAAAGTCATAGTCGCCACCAGCGAGCGCCAGGACAGCCGGCTGATGCCGCAGACGCCGTGCCCGGAAGTACAACCATTGCCCAGTCGCGTGCCGAAGCCGACCAGCAGACCAGCCACGATCAGCGTCGGCAGGCCGATACCCGGCAGCATGGCGGGAGCCGGGCCCATCGTGAGCGCCGCGATCACGCCCGCCGCCAGCAAGCCCGCGATGAACGCTCGCGACAGCCCAGCTTCCGGCGCACCGATACGCAACGCGCCCGCGAGTAAGCCGCTGATACCGGCAATGCGCCCGGTCAGTCCGAACAGCAAGGCCGCGGCCAGCCCGATCAGTAGTCCACCTTGCAGTCCCGCCTGCCACGCCACTGGAAATTCCAACATGAGGATAGACCTTTTGTTTCCGATGAAATTTATACTACCCCCAGTATATCGAGTACACAAGTCATCACCCTTGTCGTAGCATGAAACCTGATTCATGTTTGCGGACACGCCATGTCAGCCAGAGAAACACACCAGCGTGCACTCATCCTTCGCCTGCGCCGCGTTGAGGGCCAGATTCGCGGCATCCAGGCCATGATGGAAAACGGCGATAGCTGCGACCGCATCGCGCAGCAGCTCTCCGCCGCGCGCAAGGCGCTGGACAAGACTTTTCATGAAATGGTGGCCTGCCATCTGCAGATGGAAATTGCCGACAACCCCGACGCCGACCATGTGCTTGCCGCCACCGCGCACATGACGCGGCTGCTCAGCAAATACGGATAAGCCCATGACGACCGGAAAAACCGTTGCCGCCAGCGCCGTCACCGATCAGGTCTATTGGGTATTTCCGAACGATCTGAACGCCAACGATACCGTCTTTGGCGGCATGATCATGGCGCAGATGGACAGGCTCAGTGCCGTCGTCGCCTGCCGCCACAGCGACAGTGTTTGCGTTACCGCCAGCGTCGATGCCGTGCATTTTCTGGCACCGGCCAAGCGCGGCGATGTGCTGATTTTTGCAGCGGCGGTGAATCAGGTCTGGCGCTCGTCGCTGGAGGTGGGCTGCCGCGTTGATGCGCAGGCCATCAATGGCGAGCGCCGGCACATTCTGTCAGCCTACCTGACCTTTGTTTCCGTAGATGACGACGGCAAGTCGCGCGCCGTACCGCCGCTGATCGCCGAAACGCCCGCCGAAGTGCGGCGCGCGTCAGAGGCGAATTTGCGCCGCAACCAGCGCCTGCGTCATGCCGAAGAATTGAAGGATTTTCGCCAGGCGCAGCAGCAACAGCAGTAGATCAGCGCGTGATGGTCTTCACGCCGGCGCTGCCACCGAGCAGCAGCACATCCGCCGGACGCCTTGCAAACAGGCCGTTGCAGACCACGCCAACGAGGTTGTTCAGGCGTGTTTCCAGCTCCACCGGATTGCGGATGTCGAGGTTGTAGGTGTCGAGAATGACATTGCCGTTGTCGGTGACAAAACCGGTGCGATAGACCGGGCTGCCGCCGAGCTTGACCAGCTCGCGGGCAATCATCGAGCGCGCCATGGGGATGACTTCGATCGGCAGCGGGAAGGTGCCGAGCTGCTTGACCCACTTGCTGTCATCGGCGATGCAGACGAACTTGTCGGCCAGCGCCGCCACGATCTTTTCGCGCGTGAGGGCGCCGCCGCCGCCCTTGATCATCTCCAGCGCGGCATTGATCTCGTCGGCCCCATCCACATAGACGCCGATATGATCGACCTCGTTCAGGCTCACCACTTCGATGCCGATGGCTTCCAGCCGCTGCTTCGTGGCTTCGCTGCTGGCCACAGCGGCCTTGACCTTGTGGCGGATCGGCTTCAGGCCGTCGATGAAAAAGTTCGCCGTCGAGCCCGTGCCCACACCCAGCACTTCGCCATCGCGCACATGGGCGAGCGCCGCCTCGGCAACGGCACGCTTGAGGGCATCGGCAGAAAGAACGGTGGACATGGCGAACTCCAGAGGCTCAGGGGCGGCGCAACAGGCTGACGGGCTGCACGCCGCAATCGGGGCGCGTAGTATACTCGCTGGCAACACTCCGGAAGCAGCCCGCCATGCCCGATGCACCTACTCTTGATGCCGCCGCTCTTGATGCAACGGTTAAACGCATCCTTCAAGCTCGTGTCTATGATGTCGCCATCGAAAGCCCGCTCGACGAGGCACGCCTGCTCTCGCGCCGCCTGAAAAACAAGATTCTGATCAAGCGCGAAGACCTGCAGCCGGTGTTCTCGTTCAAGCTGCGTGGCGCGTTCAACAAAATCGTCAAACTCAGCGATGGCGAGCGCGCCAAGGGCGTGATCTGCGCCTCCGCCGGCAATCATGCCCAGGGCGTGGCGCTGGCCGCGAAAACGCTGGGCATCAAAGGCGTGATCGTGATGCCGCAAACCACGCCGGACATCAAGGTCAATGCCGTGAAAGCGCTGGGCGGCCAAGTCGTGCTGCACGGCGACAGCTACGACGATGCCTTCGCGCATGCGCAAACGCTCATGGCCGACAAGGGCTACACCTTCGTGCATCCCTTCGATGACCCCGAGATCATCGCCGGCCAAGGCACCGTCGCGGTGGAGATCCTGCGCCAGCATCAGGGCGCTATCGATGCCATCTTCGTGCCCGTCGGCGGTGGCGGTCTGATGGCCGGCGTCGCGGCCTACATCAAGTATGTGCGGCCGTCGGTGCGCGTCATCGCGGTGGAGGCCGAAGACTCGGCCTGCCTCGCCGCCGCCATGAAGGCCGGCAAGCGCGTCACCCTTGATCAGGTCGGGCTCTTCGCCGATGGCGTCGCCGTCAAACAGATCGGCAAGCACACCTTCGATATCGCCAAGATCTGCATCGACGAAGTCATCACTTGCTCGACCGATGAAATGTGCGCGGCCATCAAGGACATTTTTGATGAGTGCCGCTGCATCAGCGAGCCGGCGGGGGCGTTGTCGCTGGCCGGTCTGAAGAAGTATGTGCAGCGCGACGGCGTGCAGGGCCAGACCCTGATCGCCATCAACTCCGGCGCCAACATGAACTTCGACCGCCTGCGCCACATCGCCGAGCGCACCGAGATCGGCGAAGGCCGCGAAGCCGTGCTGGCCGTGACCATCCCGGAGCAGCCGGGCGCGTTCAAGGCCTTCTGCCAGGCCATCGGCAAGCGCAATGTCACCGAGTTCAACTATCGCTACAGCGACCACAGCGCCGCGCATGTGTTTGTCGGTATCACCGTGCGCAACGGTGCCGAAGAGCGTGCCGAGCTGGTCAGCGGCTTGCAGCGCAAGGGCTATGCCGTGCTCGATTTGTCTGACGATGAAATGGCGAAGCTGCACACGCGCCATCTCGTTGGCGGCCATGCCGGGCTCGCCGATGAGCGCCTGTTCCGCTTCGAATTTCCGGAGCGGCCGGGCGCACTCATGGCCTTCCTGACCCAGCTCGGCACGCAGTGGAACATCTCGCTATTCCACTACCGTAACCACGGCGCTGCCTACGGTCGCGTGCTAGTCGGCTTCCAGCTCGGCGCAGGCTCGCTGAAAGCGCTGAAAACCTCGCTCGATGCCGTCGGCTACCCGTACTCCGACGAGAGTGCGAACCCGGCCTACCAACTTTTTCTGCGCTGAGACGACGCCATGTTGCCGCGCCTGCCCACCCCCAACGCCGCCGTGCTCAAGCGCATCCAGGCGCAACCGCTGGACTACTGGCAGCATGTCGGCGACCCGCTCGCCGATCTGCTCGCCACCATCTACCCGATAGACGATGCCGAGACGCTGCTCAAGCTCATTGAGTACGAAGCCGAGCAGGAGCAGCCGCTGTGCCTGCAATTTCTGTCACAAGAGAGCGCCACCGCGCGCTGGCAGGAGCCTCGCTACAAGGCTGAACTGGCCGCATGGCAGGCTTATGTGCAGCAGTTTCCGCTGGCCGTTAGGCTGGCCTGGCAGGCCGGCGGCGGCTTGCGCCTGCTCAGCCAGGCACGCTGGGCCGGCGCCTGGCCGGGGCCGCTGAGCCCGCTGCAACGGTTCATGCAGCATCTCGACAACGCCCTGCTCTGCGAACACCTACCGACTGCGGAAACACTGCGGCTGATGCGACTGGAGCTGGCCATCCTGCGGCGCGATGCCGAAGCCGCAATCGGCAAGAGCCATCTCGGCGTAGTGCTCGCGCAAAGCGATCTGGCCACGCTGGTAATCTGCCTGTCGGAAGAGATGATGCGCTGCCTCGATGGCCTGGGCGTCGGCCTCAATAGCGCGCAGCGCGCCGGCCTGCGGCACTGGGCCATCGGCTTTGGGCAGGGTCTGGGCGTGGAAGCGCTGTGGCTGGCCAGCAACGATGAAGAGGCGCATGCGCTGCGGCATGTGCTGCTGCAACCGCCATCGCCACTGGGCGCGCCACTGGTGCTGCCGTGGCTGCGCATGGTGGCATCGGCCGATACCCTGCCAGCAGCCGAGCGCCGCACGCTGGCGCTGGCGCGCAGCCTGCTCGACCCGCTCACCGCCGATACGCTTGGCCTACCGCACGATGCCCTGGGCAGCCTCTGGCGCAAGGCCAGCGGCTGGGTGGTCGAGAAGGGACGGCCACTGGCCGGACAGGCTCCGGCGGTGCTGAGTTTGCAGAAGAAGGTGATGGCGCGCTGGCACTAGCGCACCAAGGCACACTAAATCGGCAACACCCGCGCAAACACCGCCTTCAGGTACTCCGTTTCCGGAATCGCCGGATGGATCGGGTGATCCGCGCCCTGATGGCCGTGATGCAGAATCTGCGCCTGACGGTCGATGTGGCGCGAGCTGGCGCGAATCACATCCACCAGTTCTTCGCGCGCGAGATGCATGGAGCAGGACGCCGACACCAGCAGGCCGTCACGGGTGAGCAGGCGCATGGCCAGCTCGTTGGCGCGACGGTAGGCCTGCAGGCCGGCCTTGTGATCCTTGCGACGAGTGATGAAGGCCGGCGGGTCGAGCACGATGACATCGAAGCGCTCGCCGTCCTGCTTGAGCGCGGTCAGCGCTTCGAAGGCATCGCCCTGCAAGGTCTGCACTTTGCCTTCGACGCCGTTCAGCTTGGCATTGCGCATGACCTGATCGAGCGCCTTCTCGGAACCATCCACGCAATGCACTTCAGCGGCACCAAAGGCGGCCGCCTGCACGCCCCAGCCGCCGATGTAGGAGAACACATCGAGCACGCGCTTGCCGGTGACCAGGCCCTTGAGCTTGGCGCGCGCCTCGCGATGATCGTAGAACCAGCCCGTCTTCTGGCCATCGCGCACCAGTGTTTCAAAGCGTACGCCATTCTCGGTCAGCGCCAGACGCTCGGGCACTTCGCCGTAAGCGACTTCAACATAGGAATCCAGACCTTCGACCTGACGCATCTTGCCGTCGTTCTTGAGCAGGATGCCTTGCGGCTTCAGCACCTTGACCAGAGCATCGATCAGCGCGGCTTTTTCGCGCTCGATGCCGGCGGTGGAGATCTGTACCACGAGGTGGTCGCCGAAGCGATCCACCACCAACCCCGGCAAGCCATCGCTGTCGCCATAAACGAGGCGGTAGAACGGTTCGGGATACCAAGTCTCACGCACGCTGAGGGCAATCTGCAGACGATGCACGAACAGCGAGGTGCTGAGCGGGTGCGCAATATCGCGATTGAACAGGCGGGCGCAGATCAGCGTGTTTGGGTTGACGATAGCCAGCCCCAGACCCTTGCCCTTGCTGTCTTCGACCACGACCTGCTGGCCCGGCTCGAAGCCTTTCAACGGCGTGGCGGCAATATCGACTTCGTTGGAGAAGACCCAGACATGGCCCTCGCGCAAACGGCGTTCTTCACTGGCCTTCAGGCGCAGGCGGGGCAGGTCGGTCATGGTGGTCTCATTTCAAAGGCGGGAATTGCAACGCAATTCATGGGCAAATTTCAGGACGCGATCATCGTTGACGACCTTGCTGTCGTCAACGCGCTTCGGTCATGTAGCCCCAATCCTGAAAGCGCTGCTGCTCGGCAGGGTCATCGGCAAATGCCAGAAAATACAAATACTCCGGGGCTACATCTAGCTCGCCGGGCCAGCTCAAGGAGCCATGCGCCAGCTTGAACTGGCTGGCAAAGCTTTCATCGGCAAGACTCGAAAACAGACCTTGCGCATAACTCAGCAAAGGTCGCGCACTTAAATCGCCGCGACGACCATTGCTGAACATCAGTTCAAATCGCAAGTCACCGAGGTAAGTAGCCTCTTTGACGCTTAGCATAATGAGCTCGGAACACTTAGGTGAGCGGCGCAATGCGCCTGAATTCACCGCTAGTTTGCATCCAGTGCCAGTTTCTCAGCAACTCTTCCTGATGCAACGCCGCCCACTCAATCACCAGACTCAAAATGCGCGGAGCCAGATGCCCCTCACGCAGACACAAACGAGCAATATCAATCGATGCTTTTTGCTCGCCGTATTCGGCATGAAAGTGCGGCGGATTGTGCTCTCGGAAATACATGAAAATCACGATACCGAGAAAGCGCGATATCTCAGGCATGTCGGTCCTCCTTGACCTGAAAAACATGCCTTAACTATGGACGCAGACTCGCGACTTCGCGACCCCGACTCAGCAATAAACTACGCAGTCTGCGCCGGCTTCCAAACCAGATCCAGCTCGCGGGCGGCGCGTACATCATCCAAGCGCCGCACCGGCATGGTGTGCGGTGCGCCTTTGACCAGCTCGGGCTGCGTGCGGGCTTCTTCGAGAATCTTCACCAGTGCATCGGCAAAGCCATCCAGCTCGTCCGGCGATTCGGTTTCGGTCGGTTCGATCAGGAAACATTCCGGCACCAGCAGCGGGAAGTAGGTCGTGGGTGCGTGGTAGCCGTAGTCGAGCAGGCGCTTGGCGATGTCCATCGCGCTCACACCCAGCTCCTTGGCTTCCTTGGCGAAGGTGATGATGAATTCGTGCGAGGCACGACGCTCCGGATAGGCGAGCTGGAAGCCTTCCTTGACCAGTCGCTGCATCAGGTAGTTCGCGTTCAGCGTGGAGTATTCGCCCACGCGATGCAGACCTTCGCGACCCAGCGCATAGGCGTAATACGCCGCACGCAGCAGCACGCCGGCATTACCCATGTAGGCGGACAAGCGACCGATGGTGTGCGGGATGTCCTTTTCGGTCAGCCAGCGATAGCTGCCGTCGGCATCGCGACCGGCGATCGGCGTTGGCAGATACGGCAGCAGGCGCTCGCCCACGCCGACAGGGCCGGCACCGGGGCCACCACCGCCGTGCGGTGTGGCGAAGGTCTTGTGCAGGTTCATGTGCAGCACGTCGAAGCCCATGTCGCCAGGGCGCACCTTGCCGAGGATGGCGTTGAGGTTGGCCCCGTCGTAATAGAGCAGACCGCCGGCCTGGTGCACGGTCTCGGCGATTTCCTTGATCTGCATCTCGAAGACGCCGCAGGTGGACGGGTTGGTCATCATCAGACCCGCCGTCTGCGGGCCGACCGAGGCTTTCAGCGCCTCCAGATCGACATCGCCATTGGCCAGCGTCGGCACTTCGCGAACCTTGTAGCCGCACATCACCGCAGTGGCCGGATTGGTGCCGTGCGCGGCCGACGGAATCAGCATCTCGGTGCGCTCGAAGTCCTTGCGACCTTCGTGATAGGCACGAATCATCGCGACGCCGGCAAACTCGCCCTGCGCGCCGGCCATCGGCGTCAGCGACACACCCTTCATGCCGGTGACTTCCATGAGCGTCTGCTGCAAGTCATGGATGCAGGCGAGGTAGCCCTGCGAATGCGATTCCGGCGCCAGCGGGTGACGGTTGAGAAAGCCCGGCAGCATGGCGGCACGGTGCGCGCCACGCGGGTTGTACTTCATGGTGCAGGAGCCGAGCGGGTAGAACTGCGTGTCGATGGCAAAATTCTTGCGCGACAGGTTGGTGTAGTGACGCACCACCTGCAGCTCGGACACTTCCGGCAGCAGCGCGCGCTGCTTGCGCAGGAAGGCCTCAGGCACATCACTCAGGTCCATGCGCGCCGCCGGCGCTTGCGAGGTGGCGCGACGACCGCTTTCCGAACGATCAAAAATCAGGGTCATGGCTTACTCCGGGCGCAGGGCGTGGGCGAGCGCATCGGCATAGCGCTGGATATCGTGGGCGTTCTTGGTTTCGGTGGTGCACACCAGCAAGGCATTGCCCAGCTCCGGGTAGTCGGCGCTGAGGTCATAGCCGCCCAGCACACCTTCTGCCGCCATGCGCGCCAACACTGGCGCCACCGGCTTCGGCAGGCCCAGCACCTTTTCGTGGAAGACGGTGCGATTGAACACACGCGCCACGCCGCCAACCTTGCTGGTGGCCTGCGCCAGCTCGCGGATGTTCTTGTGACTAGCCAGCGCCACGCGCTCCAGACCCTCCGCCCCGAGCAGACTCAGGTAGATGGTCGATGCCGTCATCGCCAGACCCTGGTTGGTGCAGATGTTCGAGGTCGCCTTGGCGCGGCGGATATGCTGCTCGCGCGCCTGCAGCGTGAGCGCAAAGCCGGGCTTACCTTCAAGATCGACGGTACGGCCGATGATGCGGCCCGGCATCTGGCGAATGAACTCCATCTTGCAGCACATGAAGCCGCAATACGGGCCGCCGGACGACAACGGGATGCCGAACGGCTGCGCTTCGCCAACCACGATGTCGGCACCGGTCGTGCCCCAATCGCCGGGTGGCGCAAACAGGGTCAGCGCCAGCGGATTCACGCAGCCGATGACCAGCATGTTGTGGGCATGCGCCCAGTCGGTGAGCAAATCCACTTCTTCCAGCACGCCGAAGAAGTTCGGCTGCGGAATCACCAGTGCGGCAAAGTCTTCGCCCTCATACGCCTTCAGGCTGGCCGGATCGATATGGCCGCCCTGACGATGATAGTCCAGCTCAATCAGCTCGATATCCTGCCCTTCAACAATCGCCCGCACCGCCGCGCGATACAGCGGCGACACCGTGCGCGGCATCAGAATGCGGCGCGACTTCGACTTCTTGTTGGCGCGAATGGCCATCAGCACCGCTTCAGACAGGCCGGAAGCGCCGTCGTAGACCGAGGCGTTGCTGGCATCCATGGCGGTCAGATGCGCCATCATGGACTGGAATTCGTAGATGACCTGCAGCGTGCCCTGCGACGCTTCCGCCTGATACGGCGTGTAGGCGGTGAGGAATTCGCCACGCGAGGCCAGATCCCATACCGCCGCCGGGATGTGGTGCTCGTAGGCACCGGCACCAATAAAGCAGAGCGCACCGGCATCTTGCTCGCTGCGCTCGCGCATCAGTCGCGTCACATCCATTTCCGACAGGCCGTCCGGCACGCCGGTCAGCGGCTTGCAGCGAATCGCCGCAGGAATTTCGTCGAACAGCGTATCCAGCGACTCAGCGCCGGCACCATCATTGAGGGTGTCGAGCATGCGGCGAACATCACCGCGCGTATGGGGAATAAAAGGCATATCAGGCTCAGCTCAAAAGGGCGTTAGCGGGGTCGGCGCAGGCAGCGCAAGCCCCGCGTAAATCAGTGGGCTTGTGCAGCGTATTCATCGGCAGACAGCAGCTTGTCGAGCTCGCTGACATCGCTGACGCGGATGCGATACAGCCAGCCGTCGGTATAGGGCGCGCTGTTGACCGTTTCCGGGCTGTCCGCCAACGCTTCGTTAATCTCGACAATCTCGCCAGATACTGGCGCATAAATGTCCGACGCGGCCTTAACCGACTCCACAACACCGGCTTCGTCACCCGCTTGCACGGAGTCACCGACGCTCGGCAGCTCGACATAAACCAGGTCGCCGAGGGCATCCTGGGCATGATCGGAAATACCGACGGTAACGATGTCGCCATCAAGGCGTGCCCACTCGTGGCTGGCGGCGTACTTCAGTTCTTCTGGCGTTTGGCTCATGGTGTTTACTCATGCGGCGGAGGCCGCTAACAGGTTTAAAGTCAGATCAGGGCTTTGCCGTTGCGGGCAAATACCGGTTTCACAATGCGTGCAGGCAGCAATTTCCCGCGAATATCCACCAAGGCCTCGGTCGCCGTGCTGACCGGCACACGGGCAAAGGCGATGGCTTTTTCCAGCGTCGGCGAGAAGGTGCCGGAGGTCGTCTCGCCCTCGCCAACACCGTCAATCAGCACGCGCATATGTGAGCGCAGCACGCCGCGACCGTCCAGCACCAAGCCCACGAGCTGATGCGTGACACCTGCCTCACGCTCGGCCAGCAGCGCCGGCTTGCCGATGAAATCGTGATCCCAGGCGATGCTCCAGCCCAGAT
>CALEYY010000127.1 GCA_937928295.1 uncultured Moraxellaceae bacterium | reverse complement strand
CCATTGGCCTTGACGGCAGATGGCTGCTATATTAGCGAGCCGCTTGCCGTTGAAGACTGTTTCGATGGCTGCATGATAAAGCAAAGCGACTGCTGCTTGGCAGGAAACGCAACACGAGCTGAGTCCCTGTGACGACTAATCGAGTCGCTCAGGATGACCGCCGCCCCATGCACCTCCGCCACCCAGCCCCCGAGGCGACGACACTGTCGCCAGAATAAAAACCTCGCGCCGCATCGTGACTTTGCGCGCAGGCAAGATTTTTCAAGCGGCTCTGATCAGGCAATCACGATCAGGTCACAAGCTGTGAACACCCGAGTCGGACACCCCGAACCCGTGTTTGCAGCCCACAACAGAATAATGGATGGCACGTAGAGCCCACTTGGCTTGGCGTGTCCGATACTGGTGGCGCATCCTGCGGATGCCCGCCTTTGCTGTTGCCGCGGCTTGCTTGCGGGCACCCGATGTGGGGCATAACCCCATGGGTAGACCCACACATGAAACGCATGTTGATTAACGCGACACACGACGAAGAAATTCGTGTCGCCATGGTAGACGGCCAACGCCTCTACGATTTTGACCTTGAACACCGCGGCCGCGTGCAGAAAAAGGCCAGCATTTTCAAGGGCCGCGTCACCCGCATCGAGCCCAGCCTCGAAGCTGCCTTCATTGATTTTGGTGGCGACCGTCACGGCTTCTTGCCGCTGAAGGAAGTTGCTCGCGAATACTTCAACAAGACCTCGAAGGAAGCCGGCGGCCGCATCACCATCAAGGATGCGCTGAAGGAAGGCCAGGAAGTCATCGTTCAGGTCGAGAAGGAAGAGCGCGGCAATAAGGGCGCTGCCCTGTCCACCTTCATCTCGCTGGCCGGCCGCTACCTCGTGCTGATGCCGAACAACCCGCGTGCCGGCGGCATTTCGCGCCGCATCGAAGGTGAAGAGCGTCAGGAACTGAAAGACGCCCTCAACGCCATCAACATCCCCAACGACATGGGCGCGATTGTTCGCACCGCCGGTCTCGGCCGCAGCGCCGAAGAACTGCAGTGGGACCTCGACTACCTGATGACGCTGTGGACCGCGATCGGCCAGGCTGGCAAGGAAAAGTCCGCGCCGTTCCTGATCTTCCAGGAATCCAATGTCATTATTCGTGCCGTGCGCGACTACCTGCGTCAGGACATCAACGATGTGCTGATCGACAACGAAGCCGCTTACAACGAAGCCATGGCGTTTGTGCAGCAGGTGATGCCGCACTACCAGAGCAAGATCAAGCTCTACAAGGATTCGGTGCCGCTGTTCAATCGCTACCAGATCGAAAGCCAGATCGAGACCGCTTTCCAGCGCGAAGTGAAGCTGCCGTCGGGCGGCTCCATCGTGATCGATCCGACCGAAGCGCTGGTGTCTATCGACATCAACTCCTCGCGCGCCACCAAGGGCAGCGACATCGAGGAAACCGCGCTCAACACCAACCTCGAAGCTGCCGATGAAATCGCGCGCCAGCTGCGCCTGCGTGACAGCGGCGGCCTGGTCGTCATCGACTTCATCGACATGACACCGCCGAAGCATCAGCGCATGGTCGAAGACCGTCTGCGCGATGCGCTCGCCATGGATCGCGCCCGCATCCAGATCGGCCGCATCTCCAAGTTCGGCCTGCTCGAGCTGTCGCGTCAGCGTCTGCGTCCGTCGCTGGAAGAAGCCACTGGCTTGGTCTGCCCGCGTTGCAACGGCACTGGCGTGATCCGCGATGTGCGCTCGCTGTCGCTGTCCATCATGCGTCTGATCGAAGAAGAAGTGCTGAAGGATCGCACCTCGCAGATCAATGCCTCGGTGCCGGTCTCGGTCGCGACCTTCCTGCTCAACGAGAAGCGCAAGACCCTGGCCGATCTGGAAGCGCGCAGCAAAGTGCGCATCCTGATTCTGCCGAATCCGCACATGGAAACGCCACATTACGAAGTCACGCGTCTGCGTGATGACCAAGTTGAAGAAGGCGACGAAGACATCGCCAGCTTCAAGATGGTCGAGCGCATTCAGCCGCCAGCCCTGGAAGTGGTGCTGGAAGCCGTTGATGGTGATGCACCGAAGCGCCCTGTCGCTGCCGTGCGCAACATCCAGCCGCAAACCCAGGCACCGGCGCCGCGCGAGCAGCAGCCGCGTGAAGCGCAGGCTCCAGCTCGTGAGGCCCAGCCGGCTCGTGACGCTCGCGACAACAACACGGCACCGCGTGATACCGCCAGCCGTGAAATCGGCGGCTCGCGCACGCAGCGTCCGGGTCAGTCCGGTCGTGGCGCGCCAGTTGTGGTCGCAGCCCCGCAGCCGACCGGCTTCATGGCGTGGCTCAAGGGTCTGTTTGGCATCAAGCCTGAGCCCATGGTGGCACCGCAGCCGGAACGACGCCCGATGAACCAGCGAGCTGGTGGTCAGAATCAGGGCCAAGGCCAGGGTCAGAACCGTCCGCCGCGTCAGGGCCAAGGACAGTCGCAAGGTGGTCAGGGCAATCGCAATCCGCGCGGTGGTGAGCGTGGCGGCGATCGCAATGGCGACCGTGGCAACCGCCAGAACCAGAGCCAGGAACTGCAAACCGTGGGCGGCCGCAGCCAGATCGACAAGCCGGTAGAAGCAGCACCAGTTGCCGCTACTGCCGAGCGCGCACCGCGTCCGCCACGCGAGCGTCAACCGCGTGCACCGCGTCCGCCGCGTGAAGCCGTGGTGGTTGATGAAACGCTGGTCACCGAACAGGTTGTTGTCAGCGACGAAGCCGCTACCGGCGAAGCTGCTGCAACACCAGCCGTGACAGCAGAAGGCGGCGAGCGTCGTCGTCGCAACCGTCACCCGGCGCGCCGTCAGCGCGGCCCGCGTGAACGCGATCCGCAGGTTCTGATCGACGCCGGCTTGCCGGTGCCGGAAGAAATGCTGGGTGATGCGGCGGTTGTTGGCGAAGTGGCTGCTGCGGAAGTTGCAGCAGTTGTGGCTACTGAAGTTGTGGCGGAAGCGACAGCTGGTGCTGTTGTAGAGACGGTTGCGGCAGCAGCTGTTGCTGCACCTGCAGCTGAAGTGGCCGCTGAAGTTGCGCCGGAGCAGACTGTAGAAGCCGCTGCGCCTCAGGTTGAAGTTGCAGCTGTTGTTGAAGCTGTCGCTATCGCTGAAGTCGCGCCAGTGGTTGAAGCTGCTACGGTAGAGATTGCTGTTGTGGCCGAAGCTGAGCACATCGCGCCGGTAGCAGAGGCTGTTGCAGAGCCGGAGGCAGAGGCTGTTGCCGAAGTCGCGACTGCTGAAATGATCGCTGAGGTAGCGCCGGTTGTTACGGAAACTCCGGCTGAAGAGGCTGCATCGGAAGCTGTTGTTGCCGAAGCGCCAATCGCTGACAGCGCCGACGATGGCAAGGCCCCGCGTCGCGCCAGCAATGATCCGCGTGTCCGCCGTCGCCTGCAGCGTGAAGCCGAAGCCCGCGCCAAGGCTGAACACAAAGCCGAAAGCGAAGCGTCACAGAGCTAACAAGCTTGGCGTGAGGTAAGTGCAAAAAGCCCCAGTTATGGGGCTTTTTGCTTTCTGGGCCAGCACAGTGTTCATCGGCTGTCGGAGATCATTCGTCTCTGTGTTTTATCGACCAAGGTCCTAAAGTTGCCTGATAAAACCTAGCCTGAATAGGCCTTGAAGGTGGGCAGCTGCAGATCGAATGTGAAAGCGAACAATCGCAGCGCAACAATGACGAACACGCAGAGAACAAACGAGATGTGCTCCGGAACTTTTGCCCGACAAAGCAGCAAATGAGCCGTAATTCCGGCGATAGCAGCCGTCGCGTAGATATCCTGCCTGAGGATAAAGGGAACTTGATTCGTGAGAATGTCACGAATAATGCCACCGCCAACGCCAGTGAGTGTCCCCATGAGCACGATAACCATGGCATTACAGTGCGCCTGAAGTGCCAGCCGTGCACCCGACATGGCAAATAATGCCAGTCCGAAAGCATCGGCAACCAGCAAGGCATTCAGCGGCACGGGCAATAGGTGTATCCACACAACGGTGAACACAGCCGAACAAACAATGACAATGAGCGAAGAAGAATCCTGAATCCAGAAAACCGGATGGCGATTGAGCAGCAAGTCACGCAATGTTCCGCCACCGATGGCGGTGACAGCCGCAATGATAATGACACCCAGCAGGTCGAGTCCGGCCATGACGGCAGCCAGCGCACCACTGGCGGCAAAAACAGCAATTCCTGCTAAGTCGAGGATATAAAGCAGCCTAATCATTGAATCACCTCGAATCCTGTCCACGCTCACCCGCCCCAGATCACCGGCTCCTGCTCCAACACCACGCCAAACTTCTCCAGCACGCTGGCGCGCACATCGGCGGCCAGTTGCAGCAGTTGCGCGCCCGTGCCGCCGCCGCGATGCACCAGCACCAGCGCCTGGCGATCATGCACACCGACCGCGCCCTGATTGCGCCCTTTCCAGCCGGCTTGCTCGATAAGCCAGCCGGCGGCGAGCTTTACGCCGGTCGTCTGCGGGTAATTCACCACGCCGGGGAAGCGCTGGCGCAAGTCATCAGCCTGTTGCACCGAGACCACGGGATTTTTGAAGAAACTGCCGGCATTGCCCAGCTTGGCGGGGTCTGGCAGCTTGCTTTGGCGGATGGCAATGACGGCGTTGGCGACATCACGCGGGCTGATGCGGACGATGCCCTGGCGCTCGATTTCGCGACGGATGTCGCCATAGTCGAGCTGTACGCTGGGCGTTCGCGACAATAGAAAGCGAACTTGCGTGATGATGTAGCGCCCCGGCGCATGGGTTTTGAACAGGCTGTCGCGATAGGCAAAGGCGCAGTCAGCGGCTGCCAGCTCGATGCGCGCGCCGGTCAGGCGGTCAATGGCGGTCAGGGAGTGCATGACATCGGCTATTTCAACGCCATAGGCCCCGATGTTCTGCACGGGTGATGCGCCGACCGTGCCGGGAATCAGCGACAGGTTTTCCAGGCCCGACAAGCCTTGGGCGATCGTCCATTGCGTGAAGGCATGCCAGTTTTCGCCGGCGCCGGCTTCGACCAGCACGGCATCGCCCTGCTCGCGCAGCACGCGGCGGCCCATCAAGCAGGGCTGAATCACCAGCGCAGTCACATCGCCGGCGAGCACGAGGTTGCTGCCACCACCGAGGATGTCGACCGGCAGGCGCTGGGCCGTGAGCGATCGCAAGACCTGCAGCAAGGCGGCTTCGCTGCCGACCTTGGCGAGATAGCGCGCGCGCGCCGGCAGACCCAGCGTGTTGAGCCGCGTCAGATCGGCATCCTGGAAAAACTTCAGCTCAGCAGCCACAGCCAAATACTCCTTGGGTTTTCAGCAATGAGCGCAATAGCTGCGTGCAGGCCGTTTCGACCTGATCCAGCACCTGCTCGAAGCCGTCGGTGCCGCCATAGTAAGGGTCGGGCACATCGCCGCCGCGCAGGTCGGGGTGATGATCCAGCAACAAGGACAGTCGCGCCTTGGCAGCACCGCCGGCATCGGCGCGAAGGCGCTCAAGTTCGGCGTAATTGGCGGCATCCATCGCGATAATGTGATCAAAATAGGCGAAGTCTGATGCTTTGACTTGGCGTGCGCGCAAAGCAGACAGATCGTAACCTCGCACGCGCGCATGCTGCTGCGAGCGGGCATCCGGCGCTTTGCCTTCGTGCCAGGCGGCTGTGCCGGCGGAGTCGGTCTGGATCATGGCCTGCCATCCGGCCTGCTGCACCTGCTGGCGAAATACGGCCTCGGCGGTCGGTGATCGGCAGATATTGCCGAGACAGACAAAGAGGACGCGAACCGGCTGCTCTGTTTTCACGCTGACCGTCATACAGACTGAGCAGCCAGAACAGCGCGCACACGATCCAGATCGGCTTGCGTATCCACGCCGGGCGGCAGCTCCACAGCCGCGACGCCGACATGAATTTTCACGCCGTGATACAGCGCGCGCAGCTGCTCCAGGGCTTCAACCTGCTCGATCAGCGCCGGCGGCCACGACACATAGTCATGCAGGAAGCCGACGCGGTAGGCATAGATGCCGAGATGGCGCAGGTAGAGCGATAGCGCTTCGGGCGGGAGCTGCTCACGATTGACAGCAAAAGCATCGCGCGCCCAAGGCATGGGGGCGCGGCTGAAGTAGAGAGCGTGATCGCTGGCATCGCGCACGAGCTTGACGATGTTCGGGTTGAACAGCTGCTCGGCGTTGTGAATCGGCTCGGCCAGCGTGGCGATGCTCGCGGCCGAAGCGCGCTTGAGGTTGTCGGCCACTTGGTTGATGACGGCCGGCGGAATCAGCGGCTCGTCGCCCTGAACATTGACCACGATGTCATCGGCGGCCCAGCCAAAATGAGCGGCGACTTCCTGCAGGCGATCCGTGCCGGACGGATGATCGGCGCGGGTCATCACCACCGGTGCGCCCAGTTCGCGTAACACGGCTTCGATGCGCGGGTCGTCGGTGGCGACAACCACTTCACTGGCCGCGCTCTGCAGGGCGCGCTCATAGACATGCACGACCATGGGCTTGCCGCAGATATCGAGCAAGGGCTTGCCGGGCAGACGGCTGGAGCCGAAACGGGCGGGGATGACGACACGAAAGCTCATGGCGGGCTCCTCAGAAACTGCCGCGACTGGGCGGCAGGGTTTCATCCAGCGTCAGGCGGCGGGCCTCGCCTTCGAGCATGACCGGAATGTCTTCGCGGATCGGGAAGGCCAGGGCATCACCACGGCAAATCAATTCGGCTTGCTCGGGCATGTATTGCAGCGGGCCTTTGCACAGCGGGCAGGCCAGAATGGCGAGCAGTTTTTTATCCAGCATCAGGGGTTCTCCAAAGGGCAAGTCGCTGCGTCAGCGCCTGCCAGAAACTGTCCGGCAGGATAGCCTGAACGGGCACATACCAGCTATTGGCCGGGGCAATACCGGCGCATTTCACGGCGTCTTTTTCAGTCATCACGACCGGTGCCGGCGGGCTGAATTGCAGATCGTCAGCGGTGTAGGCGTGATGATCGGGGAAGGCGTGCGGGATGGGCTGGAAGCCCTGCTCGGCCAGCATGGCGAAAAAGCGTGGCGGATGGCCGATGCCGGCGACGGCATGAATCGGGCCGGATGTCGGTAGCAGCATTGGCGTGCCGGCTGACGCAACGGGCGGCTCAGTGGCAGAATCAGCGGCAGCGCCGCTCACCGGCTGCCAGGCAGCCGGGGCCAGCGACATAGTCGCGGCTGACGCGAGCATGCTGCCTGCCGCTCGCCACGCGCCATTGACTACCACTAAATCCACCGAGCCAAGCCGCGCAGCCGATTCACGCAAAGGCCCCGCTGGCAGCGGCCAGCCGGAGCCGAGGCCGCGCTGACCATCCACCACGGCAATTTCCACGGTGCGGGCCAGCGCGTAATGCTGCAGGCCGTCATCACAGAGCACGAGATTGCAGTCGCTGTTAGCCAGCAGGTGCTGCACGCCACGCACGCGCAGCGGGTCGATGACCACCGTCACCTGCGCACGCCGGGCCAGCAGCAGCGGTTCATCACCGACCTCTGCAGCATCCGAATCCGCCCGCACAATCTGCGGATAGCTCGCGCCCTGCCCGCCATAACCACGACTTACGATGCCCGGCCGCCAGCCCTGACGGCGCAGATGCTCGACCAACGCCAGCGTCAACGGCGTTTTGCCGGTACCGCCAACGGAGATATTGCCCACCACGATGACCGGCACCGGCGCCTGCCAGGCTCGCAGCCAGCCCAGCCGATAGCCCGTGCGCCGCAGCGCAGCGACTACCGCAAAAATGGCCGACAGTGGCAGCAATAGGAGAAACAGCGGATGCCCGTTGTACCAGCGCTCCGCCCAGCTGAGGCGCGTGGCTGCAACCGAGGCCGGCGTAGCGGCAGGCTCAGGCGATGTCGCCACCTGCGTCCTCCTCGCTGAAGCGGCGGCTGTGCAGCTGCGCATACATGCCGGCGCGGGCCAGCAGCTCGGTGTGCGTGCCCTGCTCGATGATCTCGCCGGCATCCATAACCACGATCCAGTCGGCATTCTCAATGGTCGACAGACGATGCGCGATGACCAGCGTGGTGCGGTTCTGCATGACCTTTTCCAGCGCGGCCTGGATATAAAACTCGGACTCGTTGTCGAGCGCGCTGGTAGCTTCGTCGAGAATCAAAATCGGCGCGTTCTTAATCAGCGCACGCGCAATCGCCAGACGCTGACGCTGGCCGCCGGACAGCTGCACGCCATCCTGGCCTACACGCGTGTCGTAGCCGTTCGGCATGGCGCTGATAAAGTCGTCGGCGAAGGCGGTTTTGGCGGCCTCGATCACGGCTTCGCGCGGCAGGTCACGGAAGGCACCGTAGGCGATGTTGTTGGCCACGGTGTCATCGAACAGGATGACTTTCTGCCCGACCGAGGCAATCTGCTGGCGCAGGCCGCTGACGGGGTAATCGTCGATCGGGTGGCCATCAATCAGGATATCGCCGGATTGCGCGTCGTAAAAACGCGGCAGCAGGTTCACCAGCGTGGTTTTGCCCGAGCCCGAGCGGCCGACAATCGCCACCGTCTGCCCGGCCTTCACCGTGAGCGAGAAGTTTTTCAGCACGGGTTGATCGGGCGCATAGCCGAAGTTGATGTGACGAAACTCGATATCGCCCCGCAAACGACCCAGCTCACGCTCGCCGCCGGCCGGCTCGGAGGGCTCGTCCAGCACCTCAAACACCGACTGCGCCGCCGCGATGCCGCGCTGCAGTTTCTCGTTCACTTCCGTCAGAGACTTGATCGGCTTAGCGAGCAAGCCGGCAGCCGTGATGTAGGCAATGAACTCGCCCGGCGATGTGCCCTGCATGATGTCCGGTCGCAGTGCGACCCAACACACGGCAGCCATCGCGCAAGACATGAGCAGCTGCACCAGCGGCGTGCTGACGGCGCTGGTCACGACCATCTTCATGCCCTGACGCAGGTTTTCCTGCGAGGCCCGATTGAAGCGCGCCAGCTCGAAGGGCTCGCCACCATAAGTCTTCACCACCTGATAGCCGGTGATGGTTTCGTTGGTGATGTGATTGACATCACCCATGGTGTTTTGCATGCGCTTGGCGAGCTTGCGGAAACGCTTGCTGGCAATGCGCACCAGCATGGCCGCGAACGGGCCCACCAGCAGCAACGACAGCGACAAACGCCAGTTGGTGTAGAGCAGATAGCCGAACAGGCCAATGACAATCGCGCCTTCACGCACAATCGTTTTCAGCGCCTCGGTAGCCGCCGCCGTGACCTGTTCAACGTTGTAGATAAGCTTGGCAGCAATATGTCCCGGCGAGTTCAGGTGATAGAAATTCGCCGGCAGCCGCAGCAGCTTGGTGAACAGATCCATGCGCAGGGCATAGACCACATGGCGCGACACCATCGACATGTAATAGGTTCCGATGAACGAGCCGAAGCCACGCACAAAGAAGATGCCAACGATCAAGATCGGAATCCAGTCTTTCGCGACCTGATCGCGATGCTGGATGGCATCGATGATGTATTTCAGCAGCTGCGCCGAGGCCCACTCTGTCTGCGCATTGATGACAAAGCCGACGACGGCAAAGGCAAAGAACTTCCAGTAGCGCTGGGTATAACGCAGCAGGCGCTTGTAGGACTGCCAGTTCGTGGGCAACACGGGCGTGGCGGCAACGGGGGCTTCTGCGGACATGCTTATTTACTCGGGCGCCAGGCCTTGATCAGGGTTGCGGCTTGGCATCACGCGTGCCAATGCCTAGGGAACGGAAGCCAAGCTGGCCGGCAATGTCCATGACGGTGACCACGGACTGATGCGGCGCCTGTCCATCGGCCGAGATAACAAAGGGTTGGTCGCGCTGAGTGCCGGCCGCCGACGCGATGGCCTCGCGCAGATCCGCCGCTTTCGCCGAGGCCAGTACCTTGCCATTGATGGCATAGTGCCCGCGCGAATCCACCACCACTTCAAGCGCTTTCGCCAGCGGCTTGCTGGCACCGGCATCGGCTTGCGGCAACTGAATCTGCAACTTGCCGGTCTTGGCAAAGGTGGTAGACAACATGAAGAAAATGATCAGGAACAGCAGGCAGTCAATCATCGGAGTCAGATTAAGCTCCAGCGGCTCCTGAGACGGACGGCGCAGCTTCACGCGCCACCTTCACGAATATCGACTTCGCGGTCGCCGTGCAGCATGTCGACTAGTTTCACCGCCTGCTGCTCCATGTACACCACCAGCGACTGAATATGGCGCAGGTAGTAGCGGTGCAGAATCATCGCCGGGATGGCCACGCCAATGCCCGCCGCCGTCGTCACCAATGCCTTGGAGATGCCGCCGGCCAGTGCCGTGGGGTCGCTGATGCCACCGCTGGTGACCACCAAAAATGCCTCGATGATGCCCACCACCGTGCCCAGCAGCCCGAGCAACGGCGAAATCTGCGCGATGGTGCCGAGCAGCGTCAGGTAGCGCTCCATCTCATGCACCACGGCCGACGCTGCATCCTCGATGCTTTCCTTCATGATTTCGCGACCATGCCGGGCATTGATCAGACCAGCGGCCAGCAGCGTGCCCAGCGGCGAGCCTGTTTGCAGCCGACGCAATGCCTCGCCCTTAAGCTCGCCACTTTGCAGCTGCGTCCACACATCCGCCAGCAAATGCTTGGGGGCGACGCGACTGCTGCGCAGCGTCCAGGCGCGCTCCAGAATAATGGCCAGCGCCAGTACCGACGCGATCAGCAACGGTGCCATCAGCCAGCCACCCGATTTCATCATTTCCCACACAGGGCACACTCCCGAGGGCCAAGCCCATTTCCGATGCGGCTACTCTACGGGAACGCGTCAAGTGCGCCAAGGCTTGCGCGACCTGCGGCGCCATGTTCCGGCCAAAGCCAGTAGTGCGGATGCTGCAATCGCCAGCGTTGCACCACCGGCCAGGGCGAATTCGGCACAATGTCATAGATCAGTGCGCCGGTAGCGTCGCTGCGCCAGCCCGAAATGCCTTTTTCGGCCAGGCGCTGCACGACCACTTTCGCCGGATGCTTGAAGCGATTGCGATAGCCGACCGCAGCAATGACCTCCTGCGGCTGCACGGCATCGAGCATGGTGGCCGTGCTGGAGGTTTTGCTACCGTGATGGCCCAGCACCAGCAAATGCGCCTTCAGCTTCTCTGCCGGCGTGCGCTCGACCAGATACAGCTCGCCCGGCGCTTCCAGATCGCCGGTCAGCAACAGCACATGTTCGCCGGCCTGCACGCGCAACACGCAGGACTGGTTGTTGTCGCCGGCAACGGTAATGTCTGGGTATGGCCACAGCACCTCGAATTGCACGCCATCCCAGCGCCAATGCTGCCCGGCCACACAAGGCGTGTTGCGCGCCGGCGCATCTATCACAGACGGCCACACGCCAAGCACCTGCCGCACCGGCAACGCCGCCAGCACGCTGGCACCACCGCCGGTGTGATCGAGGTCATCGTGACTGAAGATCAGCAAGTCGAGCTGGCTGATGCGGGCTTCGCGCAAGGCTGGCGCGATGATGCGCGAGCCGACATCGGCATGAGGCCCGAGGCTGGGCCCGGTGTCGTAGACCAGCTGATGATGGCGCGTCTGCAGCAGCACCGACAAACCTTGGCCGACATCGAGCAAGGTCATGCGTACCGCCCCAGCCGGCACCATCGCCTGTGGCCAGATCACCCAGGCCAGCGGAAAGATCAGCCATGCCCGGCCCGGCATCGCACGGGGCATCAGCAGCAGAAGCATGACCAGCGCCAGCCCCCAGGCACTGCCCGCCGGCAACGACAACGCCTGCCAGGCTCCGGGCAACGCCGCCGCCCAGTCCAGCGCCTGAATCAGGTACTGCATCAAGGTCACTGACAGTCGCCAGAAAAATGCCGTCGCCGCCGGCCACGGCCAGCACAGCAGGCCGAGCATGCTCAGCGGCACCACCGCAAACGTCACCACCGGAATGGCCACGAGATTGACTGGCAGACTGACCCAGGACACGCGACTGAAAATCGCCAGCGACAAGGGCAGCAAGCCCCAGGTCGCGAGCCATTGCGCTCGTAAGGCAGCACGCCAGCCGCCCTCCTCGCCCAAGGGCATGCCAGCCGCCATGAGCATACCGACCGCGACAAAGGACAGCCACAAGCCGACGCTGTGCACCGCGAGAGGATCCATCAGCAAAACAGCCGCCAAAGCTGCCAGCCAGATTTGCAGGCCGGAGAACTGGCCCGGCAGCCAGCGCATGAGCAGGATCACGCCGAGCATGAGCAGCGTGCGCTGCGCCGGCACTTCAGCGCCGGCCAGCAGCACATAGCCGCCCGCAGCAAGCCATCCGGCCAGACCGCCCATGCGCAAGGCTGAGACACGGCTCAGAGCGCCCGGAGTGCGACGCCAAATACCTTGGAACAAATAGCCAACCAGCCAAGCCACTAGCGTGATGTGCACGCCTGAAATTGCCACCAGATGCGTAATGCCGGTGCGCGCATAACGCTCCCACGCCGCCGGACTGATGCCGGCACGATCACCGGTGAGCAAAGCCAGCACCGTGCCGGCGGCATCGGGCTGATCGGGGAACTGGCCGAGCAGGCGCTGCCGAATGCGCCAGCGCCAGAGGTCAATCGAAGGTGGGGCATCAGCGAGACGCTGACCGCTGCGCAGCCAGCCGGTCGCGGATATGCCCTCGGCGTGCTGCCAGCGTTCGGCATCGAAGCCGCCTGGATTTTCAGTGCTGTGCGGTCGTTTGAGCTTGACCCGGATACGCCAGCGCTCGCCCGGCAGCGGGGCTTCATCGGCACGCCAGCTCAGCTGCCAGAGCGCCTGTTCGCGATGGCACTGAGCGTCAGATTCCTGCACCACATCTGGTCTGAAACGAAAGCGCACGCCCAGCGGCTCGGCCGGCTCAGGCAAGCCGGCAATAACGCCATCCACCGTGATGAGCTTGCCTTCGCAAGCGCTGGGCAGGCGCGATGACAGTTGCACGCTGGCCGCGTTGGTCGCGCACAAGATGCCGACGCAGAGCGCGGCGCATCCGTAAAACAGCGCCTGCGGCTTGCACCAAGCCAGACAGATCGTGAGCAGGCAGAAACCGAGCAGCGCGCAGGAAGATGGCAGATCGGCCCAGAACCACAGGCCGAGATGCCCGGCGATCCAGCCCGATAGCAAGGCCGTACTGGTGCGTATTGCAGCACGCATGGTCACACTCCTTGTGCCAGTCTGTGTCTCTTTTCGTGTATTTGTCCGCCTGTGGGCGGCGATTTTGTCAGTGTAGACTACGATGCTGACTCTCGCCGTCCACAGCCCCTGCCGGAAGCCTCCTGACCATGCCCAAAGCCTTTATTCGCCGCTATCTGCCCTCACCGGAAAAAATCCGGGCGCAGAAGTCACTGGGCTTCATGCGGCATCGGCTGGGCGACCCCAGCGTGTGGCATCTGAACCGGCGATCGGCATCACTGGCGATGTTCTGGGGCATCTTTTTCGCCTTCATGCCCATGCCTTTCCAGATGGTACCGGCCACGCTGATCGCCGTTGGCCTGCGCATCAATCTGCCGATGGTGCTGGTGCTGACCTGGTTGACGAATCCGATCACGGTGCTGCCGTTCATGTACGCCAGCTACGCGGCGGGCAGTCTGGCACTGAATGTGCCGATGCTGAACTGGGCAGAAATGGAAGGGTTGATGACGGCGATGCTGTCGCTGGGTTCGGATTCATCCAACGGCGGCGTGATGGCGCAACTCAAGCCGTTCTTTGTGGGCACCGTGATACTCGGTGTAACGCTGGGCAGCCTGGGCTATGTGGGGATGCAGGGCTATTGGCGCTGGCATGTGGTCAAGCAATGGCAGGCCCGCGCGGCGCGACGGGCTCAAACCTAAACCAAACAGAAAAGCCGGTAAGCCTTACTCCGCCGCGAGCAGCAGGCCCTGCTCCAGCCGCAGGCGCCGATGCATCAGCGAGGCCAGCCGCTCTTCGTGCGTGACAATGACGAAGCTGGTGTGCAAATCCCGGTTGAGCGTCAAGATCAGCTCGTGAATCTGCTCGGCGGTGTCGCGGTCGAGATTGCCCGTCGGCTCATCCGCCAACACCACCGCCGGCTGCGTCACCAGCGCACGCGCCAGGGCCACACGCTGTCGCTCGCCGCCAGATAACTGCGCCGGCGTATGGCCGCCGCGATGTCCCAGACCGACACGCGCCAGCAGGTCATCCGCCCGCTGCTGCGCCTCGCGCACCGACATGCCGCCGATGACGCAGGGCAAGGCCACATTCTCGCGCGCCGTGAATTCCGGCAGCAGATGATGCAGCTGATAGACAAAGCCGACATGGCGATTGCGCAACTGGCTGCGCTTCGCCTCGCCGGCATGGCTGAAGGCCTCACCCAGCAGCTGGACCGAGCCTTGCGATGGCTGCTCCAGCCCGCCGAGCAGATGCAGCAGCGTGGTCTTGCCCGAGCCGGAACGACCGACAATCGCTACACATTCGCCGCGCTCAATCTGGAACGACACACCACGCAGCACTTCTACCGCCTGCGGGCCCTCGCTAAATGTCTGGCCGAGGTTTGCTGCAACCAGAACCGGACGACTATTCATGGCATCAGTCATCGCATTACTCATAGCGCAAAGCCTCCGCCGGCTGAATGCGTCCGGCCTGATACGCCGGATACAGCGTGGCCAGGAAGCTCAGAATGAAGGCAGTGATGCTGACCCAGACCACATCGCTGAGCAGCAGCTCGGTGGGCAGATAATTGACGAAATAGGCATCGAACAAATGCACACCGGACACGCGCTCGTAGAAGGACGCCAAATCGCCCACCGTGAGCGACAGCGTCACGCCCAGCACCATGCCGGCGATGGTGCCGCCAAAGCCGATGGCCGTTCCCTGCACGAGAAAAATGCGCTGAATCATGCGCGGCGTCGCACCCAAGGTACGCAGAATGGCGATGTCGGAGCGCTTGTCGTTGACCACCATGACCAGGCTGGACACGATGTTGAACGCCGCCACCGCCACAATCAGC
The DNA here is from genome assembly GCA_937928295.1 of uncultured Moraxellaceae bacterium. Taxonomy (GTDB): domain Bacteria; phylum Pseudomonadota; class Gammaproteobacteria; order Pseudomonadales; family Moraxellaceae; genus Perlucidibaca. The sequence continues at coordinate 60 of CALEYY010000127.1, read as the reverse complement.
AGCAGCAGCAGCGACATCATGGTCTTTTCCATCTTGATGGCGTTGAACAGGCTGCCCTGC